>JALQVM010000035.1 GCA_023263685.1 Flavobacteriaceae bacterium
GGAGGCTGAAGAAGCTAAAATAAGGGTTAGTCCAGCTTTATGGTATTCTTGGATTCGTTCTAATACACCTTCGAGCAACTGAAAATCTTGAGCTTCTTCAAACAAGGTTTTAAAATGCTTACGCTTGCATTGAACTAGGGTTTCAGCTTTCCCTTCCAGATTGAATTCAGTACACAATCGTTGGCAAATTGCTAATGTTGCCTTCCCAGTAAAGGTTTCATACAATTGGTCAGAGACGGTTAGGCCAAACTCTAAAAACATTTTTTGATACGCCCGGTGGTGTAGGGGTTCACTGTCTACAATCACCCCATCCATATCGAAAATTACAGCTTTTAGCATCTAGGACTTTTTAAATTATTGGATTCAAATGTAAGTAAAGGGTAGTGTACGGGGTGTAATAAACCCATAAAAATTGAAAAGAACTTGGGTCAATGGGCTTACTTTTGGTGGAAGTGATCGGATATCAATTCGAGTGCCTTGGGTGGCGAAGCCTTCCAATAGCTTCACCGAGATGTGGAAATAGAAAGGAAGCAAGCCAAGAGCAGGGGGGTAAATCTTAGTATTATGGAATTATCGGTTGAAACGACATAAAAATAGGCTAAGGGAGTTTTGTCAAAAACTAGAAAGAAAGCTAAAGTCGGCAGTCAAAAAATGCTATTTTTAGGAGGAATTAATCTTTACCCTCATGCGTTTTTTCTCTTTTGTTCAAGCATTACTTTTCGTTGCAATTAATTTTAACGCTATAAGCCTTCGGGCACAAACAACCAATTTAACGGTCAATACTGAGCGGTTGACTGCTCAATTAAAAAAACTATCCACCTTTGGGATGAATGAAAAAGGGGGAAATGATCGGGTAGCTTTTAGTGATTACGATGTCCAAGCTAGGGCTTATCTGACCGATTACCTCGAAGACTTAGGGTTAAACGTCCATACAGATGCGGCAGGAAATCTAATTGCAAAAAGAGCAGGAAAGCAAAACGCACTACGCCCGATTGCATTTGGGTCTCATATAGACGCTGTGCCTAATGGAGGTCATTACGATGGTAATGTGGGTGTAATGGGCGGAATAGAAGTTTTAGAAACCCTGATTGAAAACAACATTCAAACGGATCATCCTCTGGAATTTATAATTTTTTCTAATGAAGAGGGGGCTATTTTCGGTTCTCGTGCCCTAGCAGGTAAAATTGATCCGGCAACCCTAGAGGTAACTACCGCCTCTGGCTATACTAATGGTGAGGGAATTGCTCGCTTGGGTGGAGATCCCAGTCAAGTGATGCAACTAAAACGAAGTCCGGAGGACCTACACGCTTTTTTAGAATTACATATAGAACAGGGAAATATACTTCATAAAAACAAGCTTGATATAGGAGTGGTTGAAGGTATTGTAGGCTTAAAGTGGTGGGATGTAGAAATTACCGGTTTAACCAATCATGCGGGTACTACCCCAATGAACGATCGCAAGGATGCTATGCTTGCGGCTGCAAAATTTGTTTTGGCAGTCAATGAAATCATTACTCAAACCGAGGGGGCTCAAGTTGGAACTGTTGGACGGATAGAAGCTTTTCCTGGGGCGCCCAATGTGATTCCCGGTAAAGTAGTTGCCAGTTTAGAACTTCGTGATTTGGAGGCTGCCAAAATTGCCAAACTCTTTACCCAAATTGAAGCACGTGCGCACGAAATTGGAAAAGAGACACAAACTCAATTTGAATTTAGGCCCATAGATGCTACCGCTGAACCTGCACTGACTGATGTCAGAATTCAAAACCTCATTCGTCAAAATGCGATTGGCCTCAATTACAGTCATAAAACCCTTCCCAGTGGAGCAGGGCATGATGCTCAAGATATGGCAGTCATCACCCCTACAGGGATGATTTTTGTTCCTAGTGTCAATGGAATCAGTCATGCCCCCGAAGAATATTCTACTCCAGAGGCCATAGCAAAGGGGGCTTCTGTTTTACTCCACAGTATTTTAGATTTGGATAAAGTGAATTTCAATTCCCATTAAACGGTTTTGTCTATTTTTATCTACTCACACACCCACTAAACTATATGATTGAACTTATTCAAAGAGCCACCCAACACATCCATCGAGAAGCTATTGTTTCTAATGGCGTTTCTTATTCTTATCAAGTGTTATTGGAGCGATCATTCCAGATTGCTGCCCACCTTTTGGATGGAAAATCAGATTTAAATGGGGCGCGTATTGCCTTTATCGTTGACCCCAGTTTTGAATATGTAGCCCTACAATGGGCCATATGGAGTGCAGGAGGAGTGGTGGTTCCTTTGTGTACCAAGCACCCCTTACCCTCCCTGGAATACGTCATTGAAGATACCCAAGCACATGCATTGCTCTATGCTGAAAATTACAGTACTCGCATTGCACCTTTGCTTTCAAAAACCAGAGGAATTCAAGTCGAGACCATTCCAGATGCAACTGTTGCACTTCCTGACATTGACCCGCAACGGAATGCAATGATTCTTTATACCAGCGGTACTACAGGAAAGCCTAAAGGAGTGGTTACCACGCACCAAAACATTCAAGCCCAAATCCAAATGTTAGTTGACGCATGGGAGTGGAGTCCCGAAGATCGGATCCTAAACGTACTTCCCTTGCATCACGTTCACGGAATTATAAACGTGCTAAGTTGTGCATTGTGGTCTGGGGCAAGCTGCCGTTTTCAACCTAAATTCGATGAAGCTTCGATTTTTGAGGTTTTTAAAAGTGGACAAATCAATTTGTTTATGGCGGTACCAACCATTTACTACAAACTGATCAATTTTTGGAAAGCGGCAGCTGAAGAAGAACAAAAGGAAATTACTCAGGCTTTGAATTCATTTCGTTTGATGGTTTCCGGTTCTGCAGCCTTGCCCATTTCAACTTTAGAGGAATGGAAAACCATCAGCGGACAAATCTTGTTGGAGCGCTATGGAATGACCGAAATGGGAATGGCGATCAGCAACCCTTACAACGGAGAGCGCATCCCTGGGAGTATTGGATTTCCACTACAAGGAATGCAAGTGCGTCTGGTAAATGAAGAGGGACAGTTGGTACAGGACGAAACCCCAGGAGAGATTCAAGTTAAAGGACCCAATGTATTCAAAGAATATTGGGAGAAGCCAGAAGCGACAAAAACCTCTTTTGTTGAGGGCTGGTTTAAGACGGGCGATATGGCCCTAGCCACCCAGGGAAGGTATCGAATTTTAGGTAGAAATTCGGTAGACATTATTAAATCGGGAGGACATAAGATTTCTGCTTTGGAAATTGAAGAGGTGATTCGTAAGAACCCGCTCGTGAAAGACTGCGGTGTGGTTGGAATACCCGACCAGGAATGGGGAGAAATTGTAGTGGCTGGGTTGGTATTGCATCCCGAGATAAAAACCTTACCCGATACCTTTGAGCCTTGGCTTAAGCAACAACTCCCAAATTTTCAATGGCCGAGAAAGTACTTGCTTCTTGAGGATTTGCCCAGAAATGTGATGGGGAAAGTCACAAAAAAAGAATTACAGAAACAATTTCAGGATTTATGAAAATTTACGGTGTTGCCCTATTGGCTTTTTGTTTTCTTACGGGTAAATTAATTGGAAATTACCTCGGTGTATTTCTAGGCTTAGAAAGCGATGTGGGTGGGGTAGGCTTTGCCATGTTATTCTTGATGCTAGCCTATACTTATTTTAAGAAAAAAGGAATAGTAAAAGAGTTGACTACCCAAGGAATACTGTTTTGGAGTTCTATGTATTTGCCAATTATTGTTGCTATGGCAGCTACACAAAATGTAAAAGCGGCAGTTTCTCAAGGACCCATAGCGGTGGTTATAGGAGTGGTAGTTACCCTAGTCGGTTTTTTTCTTGTTCCCTTGATTTCAAAAATTGGACAATCCCAAAATGAAAAGTAAATGGAGGTAGTGTATAAGCTAATAGATAAAAACGGACTGGTCTTTGCCTTTCTGGTTGTGGGGATTATTATGTACCTGTCCTTTTTGGTGTCCAAACATCTTTTTAAAAATAAAATTCCAGGGGTTGCTTTGGCTGTTTTTGCCGGCTTGCTTCTGGCTTTATTCGGATCAAAAAAAGGAATCGCAGACTTTCCTCTTTTTGCAGGTATGGCCTTATTAGGAGGTTCGATGCTACGCGATTTTTCGGTTGTAGCCACCGCCATGGGCGCCGACCTTTCCAAAATCAAACAAGCAGGCTGGGCGGGTGTTGTTGGTTTGTTTTCAGGGGTTTTCTTTTCCTTTTTTGGTGGGGTGTTACTCGCTTTTCTATTGGGATACCGAGATGTGGAGAGTTTAACCACCCTAGGTGCAGGTGCCTGTACCTATATCGTTGGACCCATTACTGGAGCCGCAGTAGGTGCCAGTTCTGATGTCATTGCCATCAGTATTGCTATTGGGGTGGTCAAAACTATAGTAGCTACTATTGGAACACCACTCGTCGCAAAAACAATTGGATTGAATACGCCACAAGCCGCATTGGTTTTTGGGGGTCTAATAGGAACAACAAGTGGAGTAACGGCAGGTTTGGCGGCTACGGATGCTAAGTTGGTTCCTTACGGAGCCTTTACGGCGACTTTTTACACCGGCTTGGGTTGTTTGCTTTGTCCTTCTGTTTTCTATTTTGCCTTGAAAGTATTTTTATAACCCATTTCTAATTTATTCGATACCTTTAAAACGAATCTTATTACACTAATACATGAAGTATTTTTTAATCGCGTTTGGCCTGTTTTGTTTACTCGGGGTAGTACCCTTGGTTTCAGAGGAGTCGCTTCCTAATCATTCTGACGAGGAAGAATGGATCTCACTTTTTAACGGAACAAATCTGGAGGATTGGGATATTAAAATTGCAGGGCGTCCTTTACATGATAACTACCTCAATACCTTTCAGGTAGAGGATGAAATGATCAGAATTGTGTACGATGAGTACGAGAACTTTGACGATAAGTACGGTCATTTGTATTACAAAAAACCCTATTCCCATTACAAATTGCGATTTGACTATCGGTTTGTTGGGGATCAAATCCCGGGAGGGGAAACCTGGAACGTTAGAAACAGCGGTATCATGGTGCATTCACAATCCGCAGCAAGTAACGCCTTGGAGCAATTTTTTCCCGTATCCATCGAGGTACAATTACTAGGCGGACTTGGGGATGGAAATTCACGCACTACCGCCAACTTGTGTACGCCCGGAACAGCGGTGGAACGCTTTGGAGCAATTGATTATACGCACTGTATCAATTCCAATTCCAAAACCTACGATGGAGATCAGTGGGTACGTATGGAGGTAGTGGTTATGGGGAATGAGTATGTTGCTCATCTGATTGAAAACGATACCGTATTGCGTTACGAACGTCCACAAATAGATGGCGCTTTTATTAGTAAAACCTACAAGGGAGAAGATTGGGATATTATGGGGGTTACCAACAAAGAAGAATGGATCCCTAGAGCGGGAGAAAAATTAAGCGAAGGCTATATCGCCCTGCAGGCCGAGAGTCACCCTGTTGATTTTAAAAATATTGAGTTGTTGAATTTATGCGGTTGTACAGACCCCAAGGCTACGAATTACAAATCCTATTTTGTCAAATCAGACAATACAACTTGTGTGTATTCCGAAACTACAAACCAATAAGAATGACCAGTTTTAATACAATCCTGAGCAGTTGTTTTCTTGTGCTAGTTTGCTGGGGGGCTCCGGAGGCTATTTTGGCTCAAAAACTGGATGTGATGTCTTACAATATTCGTTACGCCAGCCCCAATGACGGCCCAAATCTTTGGAAAATCAGAAAGGGTGATCTAGTAAAAACACTATCAAAACGTAAACCCGACCTCTTGGGAATGCAAGAGGTGGTCCAGGAGCAACTGCTGGATCTGACCCAAGGGATGAAGGCCTATTCTTATGTGGGAGTAGGTAGGGAGGACGGAAAAACCAAAGGAGAATACAGTCCCATTTTTTACCGTAAAAAAGCTCTAGAGGTAGTTGAGTCAAGAACCTTTTGGCTGTCCGAAACCCCCGACCAAATTTCCGTGGGATGGGATGCCGCTCTGGAGCGTATTTGTACCTATGCTCGTTTTTACCACAAAAAAAGCAAAAAAGAATTTTGGATGTTTAATACTCATTTCGATCATATTGGAGTGGAGGCTAGGGCCCATGCTGCTCGTTTGATCTTGGATCAAATTAAAACCTTAAATACAGCTAAACTCCCTGTAATTTTAACGGGAGATTTTAACCTAGAGCCTCATGAAGAGCCGATAAAACTGTTGCAGTCCGCATTAAACGATGTTCAAAAAAAGCTAACTGCATCAGCTCCAACCTACGGAACCTTCACTGGTTTTGATATTCAATCTACGGGAGAAAGAAGAATAGACTACATTTTTCAAAAAGATTTTCAACTCCTAACGGCAAGTCATCCTTGGTTAAAAACAAAGCAGGGGTATTGGCTCTCGGACCACCACCCTGTGCAAGCCCTACTATATCTTGAATAAACCAAAAAATTAGCTGTAATTCAAAAAAGAAGTTTAATTTTAAAAAAACCAAAATTTACAACATGAAACACATAATCAACTTCGCACTAGTACTGATCATTTCAATTTCAAGCCTTCAGGCGCAGGAGTTTAAAGGATTGGATGCCAGCCCGCTGGACCTTATTGAATATCCTGGAGATCGAGGCCAAAGTAAATGGGCTCGGATTTTATACAGCCGTCCACAGTTAAAAGGGCGTGCTATAGAATCTCTGGTTCCCGAAGGAAAAGTATGGAGATTGGGTGCCAATGAGTCTACCGAATTAACGCTGTTCGTTCCCATGAAAGTTGGAGGGACTTCCCTAGCCGCAGGGATGTATACGCTGTATGCCATTCCGCAAGAAGGAGAGATGACGATCATCGTCAACAAAGCCACTCATGTGTGGGGGGCGTATTCTTACGATGAAAAAATGGATGTTGCTCGTATTAGAATCCCTCTAGAAGAAGGAGATGAATCCTTGGAAGCCTTTTCTATGATTTTTCAAGAGGCTGGAGAAGGCATGATGGATCTTCATTTGGGTTGGGATTACTACAGAGGCACGCTTCGATTTTCAAAGTAAGCACCTTATTTCCCATCCGAGGGTTGTAGCGTTGCAAAAGGAATTAGGCTAAAATAAATGCCGTCACGGTCTCTTTCGTAGAGCAATCCAATGGTGTCTACATCCACTTGGACCAAGTCAGAGTATGCCGCTGTGCCGGCATAAACCTCTTTTTTTAAGCTCCATGATTGACCCTTGTCGAAACTGGCTTTAACCGTCATTTTTTCCCTTTGGTTCCTGCTGTTGGGTCCCGAATAAAGCAAAGCATTGGCTTGTTTTCCCTTAAACAAAAGGACACTGGATTGACAAACGGGGGTGATCAACTCGGAATCAAAATATTCGGTATCCCATTGTTCGCCCCCACTTGTGCTAAGAGCGATAATTCGCTCTTTGCTGACTCCATTTTGTTCACGCACGTTAAGCATCAGGGTTCCATCTTCTAGTTCAACCCCTATGGCCTCATTGGAAGAGGGGGTGTTGAGGTCTGGACTTACCGCAAAGTCTTTGCCGTGGTTGTCCGTATAAAATCCATAAGCACGGTATTCGTTAAAGCCTTCTTGAGGATCTCCTTGGGAGTGGTTGGCGGGAACATATATTCTGCCCCGGTAGGGAGCGTGGGTTAATTGGAGGGCATGACCCGGTGTGGTCGCATGGGTTCGCCAATCTTTTTCTGCTTGCGTAGTCGTTGAATTAAAATGAACTTGATTGCTGATTGTGGTTGGTTTAGACCAAGTTTTACCCTGATCATTACTGGTGATGAAATGCACATTGCGAGTCCCTTTTCCTAGCCGCATTTCATGTTCTGAGACATCCCCCGTATTGTAAAACAAAAAAATTCTTCCCTCAGGAAAACAAGCGTCAAAAAGATCTTCTACCGGAGCTGGATTGCCGGCTTGAAGTCCACCAAACTCCGCCACCACTTTTTTTTCGGTCCAATTGTGTCCCCCGTCTTCACTAATTTTTAGTAAAATATCAACATCACCAAAATCATTACAACTTATCTTTCTACCTTCAGCAAAGGCCAAAAGGGTTCCTTTGTGGGTTTTGATGATGGCTGGAATACGATAACAGTTGTATCCCCCTTCCCCATTTTTAAACAATTGAGTTTCTAAAGTAAGCAGGGGCTCTGTGCTACTTGACAGCAGCATACTGAAAAGACAGTAAAATAAATGTAGTTGCACTTTCATTTTTTCAAATTTGAATAAAAGGTACAATGAAATAGGGAGCTAAGAAAATAACACCTGCCCTTAGGCGAATGAAAACTAATTAAAATCCTTATATTTAAGAAACTAAACTCAGTACGGTATGAAGCCATTGAATGTAAAACAGTTTTTGGGGTACTGTTTGTTACTCCTTACGTTCTCAAATGCAACCGCCCAGAACTATAAACCCAGTCCTGAAAACCTAGAGGCAAGAACCTGGTTTCAAGATGCCCGATTTGGACTTTTTGTGCATTGGGGTGTATACAGTATCCTAGGTGATGGTGAATGGGTCATGAACAATCAAAACATCAGTAAAGAGGAATACGAAAAGCTACCGCATTTTTTCAATCCCATAGACTTTGATGCGGCAGCTTGGGTGGCTATGGTCAAAGATGCAGGGATGAAGTACATTACGATTACGAGTAGACATCACGACGGCTTTTCTATGTTCGATTCAAAGGTTACGGATTACGATATCGTAGACGGCACTCCTTACGGCAAGGATGTATTGAAAATGCTGGCGGAAGAATGCCGCAAGCAAGGAATCAAACTGTTCTTTTACTATTCGTTGTTGGACTGGAATCGTGACGATTATTTTCCACGAGGAAGAACAGGAACGGGCATTGCAGGACGTGGAGAGGGCGCATGGGAAGACTATATCGCTTTTATGAAAGCACAACTCCAAGAATTGCTCACCAACTATGGTGAAATTGGAGGGATTTGGTTTGACGGTCACTGGGATCAAAAAGAATGGGATGGCAAAAATTTCGGGGCAGTCAAGGTAGATTGGCATTACGATGAAATTTATGGAATGATTCACCAAATGCAACCCCAAGCCCTGATTGGTAACAATCACCACATTGGGATTATTGAAGGGGAAGATTTTCAAATGTTTGAAAAAGATTTACCAGGAAATAATACTACCGGCTGGGGGACACCTGCAGATCAAATCGGGGCGGTTCCGCTGGAAGTTTGTGAAACCATAAACGGATCTTGGGGATTCAACCTGCAAGACCGCAAACATAAATCTGATAAAGAACTGATTCATTACTTGATTAAAGCAGCGGGCTACGGTAGTAATTTACTTCTCAATGTAGGACCCATGCCCAACGGAAAAATTCAACCCGAACACCAGACCTCTCTAAAAGCCATGGGTAATTGGCTCAGACAAAATGGAGAAACCCTATACGGCACCCGAAAAGGACCGATTCCACCAAACGATGATTTTGTTTCAACCCAAAAAGGAAAAACGGTCTATGTTCACTTGCTCAATCCTGAGCTAGACGTAATTCACACGGATCAAGTACCGGTAAAAATCAAAGGAATTTACGATCTGAAAACCAACAGCAAATTGGCGTATAGAAATGATAGTTTTGGTTTGGCAATTGATGTGTCAACCCTTTCAAAAGACGCAATAGATACTGTACTAAAAATTGAATTAAGATGAGTGAGGTAACTAAATTAACGAATCGTTTAGTCTCTTTGGATTTTTTTAGAGGCTTGGTCATGTTTTTACTCATTGCAGAATTTGCCCATCTCTTTGAGGTTTTAATGGAGTCTGGAAACGAACAGCTTACGGCTGTGATGGATTTTCTTTTTCATCATGCAAAATGGGAAGGCTTGCATTTTTGGGATTTGGTCCAGCCCTTCTTTATGTTTATAGTGGGGGTTTCTATTCCCTTGTCCTACGCCAACCGAAAGAAAAAAGGAGCCTCTGAAAAAGAAATTCGCACCCATGCTTTTCGAAGGGCATTTTTACTCCTGCTCTTCGGATGGGGGCTATACTGTATTGGACCCCAAAAAATTGTGTTTCAATTTGATAATGTATTGGCTCAATTGTCATTTACTTATTTAATTTCTTTTTTAGTGCTAAAGCAGTCTTCTAGGGTACAAATCGGCTTAGGCTTTCTGTGTATACTGATTTCTGATTTACTGTATCGTTTTTTTCCAGTCGTAGGATTTGATCAAGCCTTTGTGGCTGGAGAAAATTTTGGAGCATGGTTTAATATTTTTATTTCTGGCTACGAATACGGAGGACATTGGGCCGCCTTTAATGCATTACCTACTGCAGCACATACCCTTTGGGGCGTTGTCGCCGGTAAATGGCTTATGGATACGAGCTTACCATCTGAAAAATTGAAACGATTGCTTATGGCAGGAGCAGTTGCATTGGTTTTAGGCTATTGCACCACCTTTTTTACACCCGTTATCAAACGGATTTCCACCACCTCTTTTGTGTTGCTCTCAGCCGGATGGACCTTTGTAGCTTTAACCCTTTGTTATTGGCTTATTGATGTCAAGCAATACCTTAAAAAAACCTTTGTATTTCGCGTGGTGGGAGTCAATCCGCTCTTTATTTATCTCTTCGCATCCCTCGGGGGTGGAGGTCTTTTTTTAAAAATAATACGACCGTTTGCTTCAGGTATTTTCGGAGGGGTGTCTCCTTGGTTGGCTGAGTTGATTTCTGGGTTTGGAGTCCTTTTTGGATTGTGGTACCTCTGCTATTGGCTCTTTAAAAAACAAATATTTATCAAAATTTAAGATGAATCGTTCTTTTCTGATTTTTTTTGCAGCTGTCCTTTTTTTGCGTTGTAATACGGCAGAGCAAAGGACTGTACAGGCGCCAAACATCATTTACATACTAGCCGATGATTTAGGTTATGGGGAACTGGGGGCCTACGGGCAAGAAAAAATTAAAACACCCCACCTGGATCGGTTGGCAGCCGGCGGTATGCGGTTTACTCAACACTATACGGGAGCCCCGGTTTGTGCGCCCTCACGCTATATGTTTTTGACCGGATCACATGCAGGCCATGCTTACATCAGAGGGAATTATGAATTGGGGCAATTTGAAGATGAAAAGGAAGGCGGACAGATGCCCATACCTGAAACCACCCCCACGCTTGCAAAAATGCTAAAAAAAGCCGGTTATCAAACAGCCATGGTTGGAAAGTGGGGCTTGGGTATGCATGGCACTACAGGAAGTCCACTGCTTCAAGGCTTCGATTATTACTACGGGTATTTGGATCAAAAACAGGCACACAATTATTACCCCACCCACCTTTGGGAAAACGACCAGCCTGCTCCTTTAGAAAACGACTATTTTTTAGTACACAGCCCCATAGCACCGGGGAGCAGTCAGCCCGCTTTTGATCAATTCAAAGGGAAGGATTATGCCCCAGACCGTATGTTGGGAAAAGCACTCCATTTTTTGGATACCACCGCTGTAAATAAACCTTTTTTCCTTTATTATCCCTCTCCAATTCCCCATGTATCGCTACAGGTTCCCGATTCGTTGCTCCAAGACTATCAAGGGCAATTTGAAGAACAGGCCTACTACGGTACACAAGGCTATACGGCTCATCAAACACCCAAAGCAGCCTATGCTGCAATGATTACCCATCTGGATGCTGAAGTGGGAAAAATATGGGAGGCGGTCAAAGCCCGTGGACAAGAAGATAATACGATCCTTTTGTTTTCAAGTGACAACGGTCCCACCTTTGCCGGAGGAGTGGATGCTGAATTTTTTAATAGTGCAGGAGGGCTTAGGGGATTAAAAATGGACGTGTACGAAGGAGGAATTCGTATTCCTTTCATCGCTTATTGGAAAGGAAAAATTCGTCCCGGTTCGGTTTCAGAACTCGTATCGGGTCATTGGGATATGTACAACACCTTTGCAGAGTTAAGCGGTCAAGAACAATCCTCCCCAGATGGAATTTCCCTGGTTCCCGAATTGTTGGGTAAAGAGGGACAGCAGCAACACGATTACCTTTATTTTGAATATCCTGAAAAGCGAGGACAGTTAGCCCTTAGAATGGGAGATTGGAAAGGTGTAAAAACTGAAATGAAAATTCATGCGAATACCCCTTGGGAATTGTACAACCTCAAGGAAGATCCCCAAGAACAAACCGATGTAGCTGCCCAATACCCCGAAATTGTTAAACAAATTGACGAGCTTCAAAGACAGGCCCATCGCCATCCCCACATCAGAGAGTGGGAGTTTGTAGATCCAAAATTTAAAAAATAGAGCTGATGAAACGAGCTGTTTTTCTAAAAAGCTGTACACTCGCTGTAGGCTTGACATTTATGCTAAGTTGCGTTACTCCGGAGCCCCCCTTAACAGCCGTTGGACCCGTTCCAAATGCACACCAATTGGCTTGGCAAGAGTTGGAGTATTACGCCTTCATCCATTTTAACATGAATACCTTTACCAACAAGGAATGGGGGTATGGAGATGAGAAGCCATCTCAATTCAATCCAACCGAATTGGACACCCGCCAGTGGGCACGGGTTGCTAAAGAAGCAGGGATGAAGGGAATCATCATCACGGCGAAGCATCACGACGGATTTTGTTTGTGGCCCAGTGCGTATACAGCACATTCGGTTAAAAATTCCCCCTGGAGGCAAGGAAAAGGAGATTTGATCAAAGAACTTTCCGAAGCTTGCAAAGAATACGGACTGAAATTTGGAGTGTATTTATCACCCTGGGACCGAAATCACCCTGATTATGGAAAACCAGAATACATTACCTATTTTCGAAATCAATTAAGAGAATTATTAACCCAGTACGGCGAAATTTTTGAAGTTTGGTTTGACGGTGCCAATGGGGGCGATGGCTTTTATGGAGGAGCAAATGAAGAACGCAGAGTTGCTAAAAAATCTTACTACGATTGGCCTACAACGATTGAACTGGTGCGCAGTCTCCAGCCTCAATCTGTAATTTTTAGCGACGCAGGACCCGATATTCGTTGGGTGGGAAATGAAAAAGGCTATGCCAACGAAACCACTTGGTCGCCCATTTATCGCGACAGTGTCTATGCGGGTATGCCAGATTTTCAGCGTTTTGCTGCTGGACAAGAAAAGGGTACGCATTGGGTACCTACAGAAACGGATGTGTCGATTCGCCCCGGATGGTATTACCACCCCGAACAAGATGATGCGGTTAAATCGCTCTCCCAACTCGTAGATATATATTACAATTCAGTAGGGCTAAACAGCTCGTTGTTATTAAACTTACCCGTAGATACCCGAGGGTTGGTTCATGAAAATGAAGTAGCTGTACTGAATGCGTTTGCGGCTTTTTTAAAGGAGACTTTTGCGCAGAACCTCGCTCAGGGACAAAAACTCCAAACGAGTACTACAGCAAAAGGATATACCCCTGAGGCCTTACTTGATGATGCTCTGAGTACCTATTGGGTGTCGCACTCAAAAGATGCGAAACCGACAATTGAACTTCAGCTGGAAGCCCCGGTAGAGGCCAATACCTTTATGATACAAGAATTCCTCCCTATGGGGCAGCGAATCAAGTCTTTTGTATTGGAAATTTTAAAAGAGGGGCATTGGGTAAAAGCATACGAAGGCAGTACGATAGGCAATAAGCGATTGGTTCGTTTCGAGACGCAAACCATTGAGGGGGTCCGCTTTACTGTAAAGGATTCCAAAGCTCAAGTGGTAGTGTCAAATCTTGGTTTATTTAAAGCACCCGAATTACATGAAGACTAAAATTGAATTTTATCTTGTTTTAGTTTTACTAACCCTGTTTTTGGGCTGTCAAAAACCTCAAGATGAACTCCCTCCCAATATTGTTTTATTTTTTGTAGATGATATGGGGTGGCAGGACACCTCAGTTGCTTTTTGGGATCAAACCACTCCTTTTAATGCTCTTTATAAAACGCCCAATATGGAGCGCTTGGCAGAAAAAGGAGTCAAATTCACCAACGCCTACGCCACTCCCGTATGTTCTCCGACACGCGTCAGTTTGATGACGGGTATGAATGCTGCCAGACATCGGGTTACCAATTGGACCTTAAGGCCCGATCAAAAGCAACCGATGGAACTCAACCATCCCAGTTTGACTTTTCCCGACTGGAATTACAACGGAATAGGTTTGGATTCTTTAACTCCCCATGCGGTCTATGCAAAACCGCTTCCCGAGCTGTTGTCAGAACAGGGCTATTATACAATCCACGCTGGTAAAGCCCACTTTGGGGCTATTGGTTATCCTTCTTCCAATCCACTGAATTTAGGATTTGATGTCAATATTGCAGGGCATGCCGCTGGAGCACCAGAAAGTTATTTAGGCCGTGAAAACTTTGGAAATGGAAAACCAGGGAAGGAAGTATGGGCCGTTCCCGGATTGGAAAAATACCACGGACAGGATATTTTTTTAACAGAAGCACTGACGAAAGAAGTACTCCACGCCCTAAATGAGCCGGTACAAAACCAACAGCCCTTTTTCTTATACTTTGCTTTGTACGGAATACACACTCCCCTTATGGCAAACGACCATTTTGTCGAACCCTATCGCGCGTTGGGTCTTGAAGAACCTGAAGCACGATATGCTTCCATGATTGAAAGCATGGATGAAGCGTTGGGGAATGTACTGAACTATCTTGAGGATCATCAACTTGAAAACAATACCGTTATCCTTTTTATGTCGGATAATGGAGGCCTGAGTGCTTCGGCAAGAGGAGGTCAGAAACACACCCACAACCTTCCCTTAAAAAGTGGAAAGGGGTCGATTTACGAAGGAGGTATTCGCGTTCCTATGCTGGCCTTTTGGCCCAATAAAACCCCAAAAAATGCCATCAATTCTACTCCCTTGATCATTGAAGATTTTTTTCCTTCTGTTTTAGAAATGACCCAAACCAAACTCAAAAATACCGTTCAAATGGTGGATGGAAAAAGTTTTGTTCCTCTTTTAAAAGGAGAGTCAAAAGAGCGAGGAGCTTTGTTTTGGCATTAC
>JALQVM010000036.1 GCA_023263685.1 Flavobacteriaceae bacterium
AATACAGCGACAACAAAATCATTTATCTGACTTTAAGCGCAAATACAGAAGGGGATAGTGAAGGCGGAAACACCTCTTTGTATTGTGCAAAACTTGAAGAGCATGCACTGCAAGAGGTAAAACTTCTGTACAAAGCAACTCCAAACACCAAAAAAGGACAACATTGGGGGTCACGAATTGTATTTGACAATGAAGGGCATTTGTATTTTGGTGTGGGTGATCGAGGCAATAGAGAGGAGAACCCTCAAGACCTCAGCCGAGATGGAGGTAAAATTTACCGCTTGAATTTAGACGGTAGTATCCCACAAGACAACCCCTTTGTAGGTAAAGAAAATGCGAAAGAGGCTATTTTTTCTTACGGGCATAGAAACCCGCAAGGAATGGTTACCCACCCCAAAACAGGCGAAATTTGGGAACACGAACACGGTCCCATGGGAGGAGATGAAATCAACATCATCAAGGCTGGAATCAATTACGGGTGGCCAACGATAACGTACGGAATTAACTATAGCGGAACCCCCATTACCGACAAAACTTCCCTCCCCGATATGGCACAACCTTTTTACTACTGGGTTCCTTCTATAGGACCAAGCGGAATGGCTTTTTCGACCTCAGGCGTGTATGCAGATTGGACCGATAATTTGTTTGCAGGTTCATTAAAGTTTGAATATCTAGAGCGCCTGGTTATTGAAAAAAACAAAGTGGTCAAAAGAGAAAAAGTACTGGATAAAATCGGTCGGGTTCGCGATGTAGTCGAGGGACCCGATGGATATTTATACGTCAGCGTTGAAGGAAAAGGAATTTTAAAAATTATTCCGACTAAATGAAACTGGTAATTGTAAGTTATTTTCTCTTTATAGCTGCTACAACTCACATGCTTTACCAAGAAAAGAGCAAAGCGGAAAGCATTGAAGCAGGCGCAGAAATTTATCAAGATTTCTGTGTGCAATGTCATTTAAATACCGGAGCGGGAGTCTCCGGTGTTTTTCCTCCTCTTAAAAACTCTGATTATTTACTAAACAATATCGACAAGAGCATTGCGGGCCTCAAATTTGGATTGCGAGGTAAAATTGTCGTAAACGAGGAAACCTATGATGGGGTAATGGCCAATCAGGGATTGGATACCGAAGAAATTGCCGATGTAATGAACTACATACTAAACCAATGGGGAAATACATACGAAGGGCAAATCACTCCCAGTCAAGTAAATGAAGTTCAAAAATCACTCTTGGACTGATGTACTTTCGTTCGCTTTGGGAAAAAATTAATGCCGTTAAAAAACCCTACCTGCTCTATGGAGCGATCACCCTAGGCTTTGTTGTGTGGATGTCATTTTTGGATACCCACTCCTGGACGATACACCGAGAGCTCAATCAAGAAATTGACCAATTAGAAAACGAAAAAAAAGTACTGCAAAAAATTATACAAGAGGATAAAAAAAATATTGAAGTACTTCAAAATGAAGATAGCTTGGAACGCTATGCAAGAGAAAATTACGGACACAAAAAAAATAATGAAACGATTTTTATCATTGAAAATCAAGACGGTTTAAAATAAAAATTACCTAAGGACCCCCATAAAATTGACCTACAAATGTCGGCTTCGAATCTTTTGTATCGGATGAAATAATTGTAATTTTAGGGGCTCAAAAAACAAAGCATCCATGGGGAAAATCATTGCGATCGCAAATCAAAAGGGAGGGGTTGGAAAAACCACTACCGCTGTAAATTTAGGAGCTGCTTTGGGCGTTTTAGAGAAAAAAGTCCTCTTGATTGACGCCGATCCCCAAGCAAATGCTACTTCAGGGCTGGGCATTGACGTGCAAAGTGTAAAGTATGGCACCTACCAACTTTTGGAACACAGCATCACAGTAGATCAAGCAATTGTATCCACCGAGAGTCCGAATTTGGACTTAATTCCCTCTCATATAGATTTGGTTGCTTCTGAAATTGAATTGGTAGATAAAAATGCAAGGGAATACATGCTTAAAAAAGCATTAAAAGGCAAAGTCGAGGAATACGATTACATTCTATTGGATTGTGCGCCTTCCCTGGGACTCATCACCTTAAATTCTTTGGTTGCAGCCGATGCAGTAATCATACCGATCCAATGCGAATATTTTGCCTTAGAAGGTTTAGGCAAACTACTCAATACCATCAAAAGCGTTCAAAAACTACACAATAAAGACTTAGACATAGAAGGCCTACTCCTCACGATGTACGACACCCGTCTCAGACTTTCCAATCAGGTGGTTGAAGAAGTAAAAAAACACTTTGGTAAAATGGTTTTTAAAACCATTATTCAAAGAAATATTCGATTGAGTGAAGCTCCGAGTTTTGGAGAAGACATCATCAGTTATGACGCTTCAAGCCGTGGTGCAAAAAGTTATTTATCTTTAGGGAGCGAAATTATCAAACGCAATAAATAAACGGTATGGCAAAATCAAATAGAAAACAAGCTTTAGGTCGCGGTCTGTCTGCCCTTTTAAATGATTCTGAAAATGCCATCGAATCTGCAAACGATAAGAATGCCGACCAGGTCATCGGCAACATCATCGACCTTGATTTAAATAAAATCGCTACCAATCCTTTCCAACCCAGAACCCATTTTAACGAAGATGCCTTAGAAGAACTGAGTCAGTCAGTAAAAGAACTAGGAGTCATTCAACCCATCACCGTTCGAAAGAAAGGAAGTGCATTTGAATTGATATCTGGTGAGCGTCGACTTAGAGCATCAGAAATGGCAGGACTTAAAACCATTCCTGCCTACGTAAGGCTGGCAGATGACCAAGAGTCTCTAGAAATGGCTTTAGTTGAAAACATTCAAAGACAAGACCTCGATCCCATCGAAATAGGACTTTCTTACCAACGGTTGATTGAAGAAATCAATTTAACCCAAGATCAATTAAGCACAAGAGTGGGTAAAAAAAGATCGACCATTACCAACTACATGAGGCTTTTAAAACTAGACCCCATCATTCAAACTGGGATCCGGGATAGTTTTATCAGTATGGGACACGGCCGGGCGTTGATCAATATTGAATCTCCAACGGAACAAATAAAACTGTACAAAACCATTGTCAAAAAAGGACTTTCTGTTCGAGAAACTGAGGCTTTAGTTCGCAATACAAAAACCCCCAAATCAACCCCCACATCGTCCTATCAACCCGCCTATATCCAACAAGCTGCGGAGGAATTGAACACCTTATTTGATGCTCCAGTATCTGTCAATGCCAATAGTCAAGGACAAGGGCAGCTTAAAATCCGTTTTGAATCGCAGGAGCAGCTACAGCACATATTAAACAAAATCAAAGGTGAAGCGTAATTTACTTTTATTTAGTTTTATTCTATTCCTTTCACTGAAACTCTCGGGGCAAGAAGAAGCAGAAGAGGCCAGCGAGCGTGAAATAAACGCAATCGTGATGCCTGACTCCTTGGCCTATAAAAAGAACTATTCTCCAAGAATGCAGCGGTTGATAAACGATCCCTTAACCCCTTCAAAAGCCGCCTTTTTTTCTGCCATAATCCCGGGACTGGGTCAAACATACTTAGGGCAAGCGTGGAAAGTGCCTATTGTCTATGCAGCAATGGGAACGTCTTATTACTATTTCAATCTGCAAAACAATCAAATGAAAGAATACCGCACGGCCTACAAGAATAGGCAAAACGGTATTTTTAATGATCGGTTTTTAGAGAAAGACATCCCGATTACTACGGAACAATTGCTGATTGGAATGGACTTTCATAAAAACTACCGCGATATTGCCATGCTCCTATTGGCGGCTTCTTATATGTTAAATATTTTGGAAGCAAATGTCAGCGCTCACTTACTTCAATTTAATGTCAACGATGACCTCAGCATCATCCCTGACCTTATTTTTGACGAAAGGCAAAGCGGGCTTCGATTGGCGGTCAAATTTTAAACTACAAGCAAATGAAAATTGCACTTTTAGGCTACGGAAGAATGGGTAAAGCAATTGAAAAATTTGCTCTTGAAAGGGGGCACGAAATCGTGTATACCTTAGACAAAGACGAAGTTCAAGGAGCGTTATCCTCAGCCGATATAGCGATAAATTTTAGTATCCCCCAAGCCGCGGTTGCGAACATTAAGTTGGCTTTAGAGCAACAGATTCCTGTGGTCTGTGGCACTACAGGTTGGTTAGACCAATATGATGAAGTGGTTACCTATTGCGCTTCACAACAAAGTGGTTTTTTATACGCTTCCAACTTTAGCATCGGAGTCAATCTTTTTTTTAAAGTAAATGCCCTGGTGGCCAAGCTGATGCAATCGCATCAAAAGGAGTACCGGCCCTCCTTGGAGGAAATTCATCACATCCACAAACTGGATGCGCCTAGCGGAACTGCCCTCACACTGGCGGAAGGCGTCCTTGGAGCCTCTAATTTAAAGGAATGGGAACTCGACGGGACCTCGAAGGATAAGCTCAACATTACCGCCCTCAGAGAAGGGGAAGTGCCTGGCACCCACACCGTAAAATATACTTCCTCCATCGATGAACTGAGCATAAAACACGAAGCCTTTGGGAGGGAAGGATTTGCCCTAGGGGCTGTTGTTGCCGCAGAATGGCTTGTGGGCAAACAAGGCATTTACACCATGGATGATGTTTTAAATATTTCTTAATTCTAAGGCTCATTGCCATGAACCTCTTATCTTTGATTAAAATCGTCACCACATGACACTATCCCAGTGGATTCTTTTCGCTTTAGCCCTTCAAGTCATACATTTTTTAGGAACTTGGAAACTTTATGTAGCAGCTGGATATAAAGCCTGGCAGGCCGCTGTACCAATATACAATGCGGTCATTCTAATGAAAATCATTAACCGTCCCAGCTGGTGGGTTATCTTGCTCTTTATCCCTACCATCAATTTGATTCTTTTTGCAGTACTATGGGTTGAAACCCTCAGAAGTTTTGGGAAAAATAAGGCAACTGACACCTTGTTTGTATTGCTGACTTTTGGCTTGAGTATTTTTAGCCTTAATTACAGTAAAGAATTAACACACCTACCCGATCGCAGCCTCAGACCGCGAACTTCCTTTGGAGAAACGGTAAGCTCGATTCTTTTTGCCGTGGTCGCAGCTACCCTGGTACACAACTATTTTATCCAGCCTTACATTATTCCGACCGGTTCTTTAGAAAAATCTTTACTCATAGGCGATTTTCTATTTGTGAGTAAATTTCACTACGGAGCACGTACTCCTATGACCGCAGTATCTTTCCCTATGGTTCACGATACCCTCCCCGTGCTTAAGGTGCGTTCGTATTTAAAAAAACCTCAACTCCCCTATTTCAGACTGCCAGAACTTCAACAAATCAAACGCAATGATATTGTAGTTTTCAGTTGGCCAGCAGACACGGTACGGCAATTTTTTGTCAAAGAAAAAGGAGTGGACAAACCCATCGATAAAAAATCAAACTACGTTAAACGCTGTGTAGCCATTCCTGGAGATACCCTAGAAATCATTGATGGACTGGTTCATACAAATGGTATTAAAAACAACTATTCTTCCAGAGCACGGATTCAATTCAGCCATAGTGCCTACGCAACAAAAGGAGTTTCCTCTAGAAATCTAGTTGCCCAAGGATTTGAATCCTTTAATCGAAGCTATAAAATTGAAAATATTACCGAAAGCAGTTACAGAGAATTAATCCCCTACATCATCGGTAGAACCGGAAATACGGTAGATAATTTTGTGGTCATAACAGAAGCCAAAGGGCTACCGACAGACCTTATTCGAAAATTAGGATTGAGAGTCACAGAATTATTGGAAGCTAGAAAAGAAATGAATCTTACTTTGGATGAAGCTGAAAAACTGCGAGCCCTTCCAGGTATAGACAGCGTGGTTCGGTTCATCAGTACAGCCAAAGTTCCAAACGAAACCTTTTTCCCAAATAAAATTCCCTACGACTGGAACAACGATCATTTTGGACCGCTACTCGTTCCGAAAAAGGGCATGACCGTGACCCTTAACCGAGAAAATCTGCCCCTTTATAAAAAAATCATTGCGGACTATGAACTCAATGAATTGGAACTTACTCCAACTGAAATCCTGATTAACGGACAAGCCAGTACAAGCTATACCTTTAAACAGGACTATTACTGGATGATGGGAGACAACAGACACCGTTCAGAAGACAGTAGATTCTGGGGTTTTGTACCAGAAGATCATATCGTAGGAAAACCCATTTTTATTTGGTTTAGCATTAAAGGAATCAATGACGGAATTAAAAACTGGTCCGTTCGATGGGATCGCGTATTTACCACAGTAGACGGGCCTGGCGAACGCCGTTCCTACTTTCCCTATTTTATAGGCGCAGTAGTGCTTTGGCAGGGAGTGGTATTTTACCGCAAAAGAAAAACGAAAAAAGCAGCATGACCGCTGTACTTTGTCCGGCATACCTACCCAATATTACCTATTGCAGTTGGATGGTAGCTCAAGAAGTGCTGTATTTCGTTCAAGACACCCATTTTCAAAAACAGACCTTTAGAAACCGTACGGAACTCCACGGAGCCAATGGAAAACTGAAATTGACGATTCCAATAGTACACGCTAAAAACACCTTACACCAAAAAGAAGCCGACGTTCAAATTGCCAATACTACAGCCTGGCAAAAGCTCCATTGGAAATCAATTTGTTCTGCCTACCGCTCTTCTCCCTATTTTGAATTTTACGAAGCTGATTTAGCCCCGTTTTATTCTTCAAAAGCCACCCTATTGATGGAATTCAATCTGACCTTAATAAAAAAGGTTATGGAATTAATTGAGTTTCCTCTCTCCTACACTAAGGTTGATTACAATAAAGACATCCACGAGCGAATGGATATTTTAGTGGATGCTAAAAAGAAAATAGCTCTAGAGGTCACACCCTACAATCAAGTATTTGAGAATAAAAATGGGTTTATAGCCAATTTGAGCATACTCGATTTGCTTTTTAATTTGGGTCCCAACACTTTAAGTTATCTTGAAAATCAAGTCCCTTTAGGAAATTAGCCCTTGATGATCTTTGCGGAAATCGGCCTGTGATCGGATAATTTTACCCCATGGGTTGTATAGTCAACCGCTCGAAGGTTTTTGGAAGTAAAGATGAAATCGATGCGAAGGGGAATCCCTGAAAAATAATAGGTTGCCCCAAGACCCTGACCTGCTTCCGTAAAACTATCCACAAGAGACTTGCCCAATAAATTATACGACTTGGAAAAGGCGTTGTTGTTTAGGTCTGTACAGACCACTTGCGGATAAGGGCTGGAGGCAGCCTCATTTGTGAATTGAGCTACTTGTTCCGTCTGTATAGTAAAAACGGCTTGTAATTTTCTTCTGATTTTTTCTGAATAATTAGAACTGATTAAACTGTACTCCCGATCTAAACGAAACGATTCAAAATGAAGGTTATACAGCCTTAAGGTATCTTGTTTCCACAGTAAATCACTTTGCATTCCTCCGTTTAAGGATCCTTCAAAACGAATGACTTCAGCATTAACCAAAGGATATTTTGAAATGATTGAGGAGCCTATTTTACCATTAGGCACATAGGGCTTGAAAACTTGATACGGGTACTTTTTAAAATTGGGAGCTTCTTCCTTTGAAAACTCCTGAAAGCAAACTACATCTGCATTGCTCTCATTGATGAAAGTTTCAATGGAGTTGGATACATTGTTCTCATCAAGCCATTTAAAACGATTGAAAGATCGAACGTTATAACTTAATACCTGCAACCCAGCTGTGGTTGAAATACCCTGTTTGTCAAATTGATACAGCAGTTTCCATTCTTGGAAACTAATCAATACTGCCCCAACAAAAACGAATGCGGGCCATTGTAAACGCAGTATCCAATGCACAAAAAAACCGAGATTAACCAAACAAAGTAAGGGAACTATAAGAGTCAATAGAGGAATTTGAACAACGTCCCCTAACGCTCCCATACTTAGCAACTGCAGGACCAAAAAAAACAGATTTAAGAAGAGGAGGATCTTAAATAAAAACGTTCTTTTTTTGGTACTTCTTCTCACCTAATTCTTTTTTCCTGCTTGAAAAAGAAAGTCCTTTTCTTGCTGGGTAAGACTATCGTAACCCGAGTTGCTTATTTTATCCAAAATAGCGTCAATTTTCTTTTGGTCTGCTTCTTGAGGGGTTGGGTTCTTTTTTGAATTGGTAGTAGTTGTTTTTTTATACACCGTTTTGAGAGGAGATCGTTTTTTAAACAGTCCAAGAAGTTGATTGACGAAAGCTTCAAAAGGTCGGCCAATATCTACACCTTGATCCAAACGTCGAACGTACATATATCCCAATGCTGCTCCCCCAAGATGCGCTAAATGCCCACCGGCATTACCGTAGGGGATTTGAATCACATCCAACAATACCAAAGCAATACCCAAATAACGAAGTTTGACATTGAAAAAAATTAGCCGTACCTCCAGATCGGGTGAATAAGTGGTCATAAAAATCAACACGGCCATCACCCCGGCTGAAGCTCCAATCATGATGGGGGATACGTTTTGAAAGGCAGGAAATATCGAATAACTCAGCATAAAAGTAAGCCCTCCGAGCAAGACTCCTAAAAAATAAACATTAAAAAATGTCTTCGCGGAAAATAAGTTGAGGAACATACGAGAAGCAAAATACAAGAGGTACATATTCCAAAAAAGGTGGAAAAATCCAGAGTGTATAAAACTATAGGTAACCAGTGTCCATGGCTTAAAAAGCAAATCGCTCCAGCGGGCAGACAATTCAAACCAGCCAATGAAAATTCCCGAGGGAATATTAAACAAAAAGAAAATCGTTTTAAAAAATAAGGGAAGTACAAAACAAACTACATTGAGGAGTATAAGTTTTTCAGCCTCATTGAGTTGCTGTAAGCGGTAGCGTATTTGATCTTGAATTCGCATCAGTCCCAGCGGTTATGATCAAATTGATTTTTCTTCCAATACCACATCATAATCAGGCCCGTAATGGCTCCGCCTACATGGGCAAAATGGGCAATAGGGCCTATGGAATAGGAAGTAAAACCAAAAAATAAGTCTCCCAAAATTAGAAGAGGCACAAGTACTTTGGCTTTGACTGGAATGGGAGGAAACAACAACATTAAGCGCGCATTCGGAAATAAAAAAGCAAAAGCTACTAATACTCCGTACAAGGCACCCGAGGCTCCAACCATCACGGCATTGTATGCAGATAATCCGGTGAGTAGTTTCTCCCGTCCTATGAGTTCAATTAAGGAATAAGGCAAATCACGCGTTTCAAAAAAAGCTGCAATTTGACTTCCTGTTTGACCTTGTGAAATCAGCAATTCCGAAACCTCATTGACCTGAAAATAATACAGCCCCAATTGTAAAGCGGCCGCACCAAATCCCGTGGAGAGGTAAAAGAAAATAAATTTATTACGTCCCCACATTTGCTCGATCGGGGTACCGAACATATACAAGGCAAACATATTGAAAAAAATATGACCCAAATCTCCATGCATAAACATATGAGTCAGGGGCTGCCAGTATTGAAATTTTGGGTTAGTGGGATAATGAAGGGCAAATAAATCGAAAACAATATCCCCTAAAGAAATCGTCGCAATGAAAAAAATTACATTGATTATGAGCAGGTGTTTTACAGTCTCGGTCAGGTTTCGCATTAATTTAATTTTTGTTCGATTTCTGTCTTTTCTAAAGTAATAAAAATCTGACGATTGAAGGGGGAGACAGTCGTCTCCTTGCATCCAAAAAAATCGTCGAGTAAGGCTTGTTGCTCCCTAGAATCTAAAAGTGCTCCAGACTTTATAGCAAGGCTCCTTGCCATGGTTTTAGCCACCTGATCTGCATGACTAAAATGCGCTTCACTGGATTCCTCAGAAGACGCGCTTAACAAGGATTCTATGACATTCTCAATTTTGGAGGTAGGAAAATGGTCTGGGGCACCCTTAATGCTCATCTTATTTTTTTCTACTACAATTTGGAAGCCCAACATTTCGAGGGCTCCTTCTATATGTGTATACTGTTCGAGTTGTTGGGGGTTCAGTTCGAGTTCCATAGGAAAAAGCAACTGTTGACTCACTCCTTTTTTATGGGTGATTGCACTTAAAAATCGCTCGTATAAGATCCGCTGATGAGCCCTTACTTGATCAATCACTAGCATGTGGGTTTTTAATGGACACACGATGTACTTTGCAAACAATTGAAATACTTTGGGAGACTCCGAGACGGTTAATAGCGATTCCTGAGGAGGGCTAACCGAGGGAATTTCTTCTTCCTGAAGCCCCGAATACAACCCTTCCCACTGGGGATCTTTTTTGATTGAGGGTGCCCTTGAACTCGTCTCATTTGCAAACGGATTAAAACTGGAATCAATTTCTATAGGTGGGGGTACAGCTTGCTTATCCTTGAATGCATAGGGAACGTCCATGGAAGTGTTTTGTTCAAAATCTAGGGTAGGCATTACCTGAAAAATTCCAAGACTGTGTTTTACCGCCGCTCTCAAAATGGCGTATAAATTCTGTTCTTCCTCAAATTTGACCTCAGTTTTAGTAGGATGAATATTGATGTCGATAGTTTTCGGATCTACGGTCAAATACAAAAAATACCCCGGATGATAGCCCGGTCGTAACAACCCCTCAAAGGCGGCACTTACGGCATGGTTTAAAAAAGGGCTTTTTATAAATCGATTGTTGACGAAAAAAAATTGTTGCCCTCTCGTCTTTTTAGCAAATTCTGGTTTGACCGCAAAGCCTTTGATTTCAGCCAAAGATGTTTTTTCCTCTACGGGAACCAATTGAGTTTCCCATTTATTCCCAAAAACCGATGCAATACGTTTTTTAACAGCCGATAAAGGCAGGTCAAACAATTCACTACCGTTGTTAAAAAATTGAAACCTGATTTCAGGATGAGCAAGTACCACACGATGAAATTCATCGATAACATGGCGAAGTTCAACCTGATCTGATTTTAGAAAATTTCGTCGAGCCGGAATATTGTAAAAAAGACTTTTTACGGCAATGGAGGTCCCTTGGGGTTGGGTAGATAAGGACTGATCAATTACCTTACTTCCCTCTATTTTTAAACAATGAGAAACCTCATCCTCTTCCGTACGGGTATGGGTTTCCACATGCGCGATTGCGGCAATCGATGCCAAGGCTTCTCCTCTAAACCCTTTGGTTGTGAGTGCAAATAAATCCTCTGCCACGTTAATTTTAGAGGTAGCATGTCGTTCAAAAGCCAAGCGGAGGTCTGTATTGCTCATTCCTTGACCGTTATCAATTACTTGGACTAAGGTCTTTCCTGCATTTTTTATGACCAGTTGAATGTGTGTTGCTTGCGCATCGACTGCATTTTCAAGTAACTCCTTCACCACTGAGGCAGGCCTCTGAATGACTTCACCCGCTGCAATTTGATTGGCAACATGATCCGGTAAGAGCGAGATTTTAGCAGACATTAATTTTGCGGCATAAAAAGGCTTAGATCAAAATCCAAAATATAGAGTGCTAAAAAAACAAGGGCTAAAATGATAAGGAGTAACCTCAAAGAGAGGGATCTGTTTTTTCGAGTTCGCATTTGCATACGGGCCTCTTTCCACTGTTGACCAAAGTCATTGCTGTTGTAGGTATCTCGGTATTTTGAAAACTTAGAGTCGAAATCATACAGATTGCCTTCCTCCTTGCCTTTGTAATAGCGAGGGGTATAATTATACCTGCGGTTTTTTCTAAGCTTGAACAAACTGGACTTTAGCATAGCTCAAAAATACAAGAAAGGGATGAAAATTCGGTCATTCAGACCTAAGAAACTTCGCCTACTGCGCAGCCCTAAGCTGACTCATCTGTAGGGCAGCAATTGCAGCTTCGGTTCCTTTATTTCCGTGTTTACCACCACTTCGGTCTTTAGCTTGTTGTACAGTATCATCTGTCAATACACAAAAAATAACGGGTACTTCGGAAGCTACGTTCAAGTCTTTGATTCCCTGAGAAACGGCTTGGCATACAAAATCAAAGTGCATGGTTTCCCCTTTGATCACACTACCAACGGCAATCACAGCATCGGGATTGAAAGATTGGGCTTTTTTAGCTCCGTATATAAGTTCAAAACTTCCCGGCACTTCCCAAAGTTTAATATTTTCAACTCGAACCCCGTGTTTTTTGAGGGTTTCTATAGCTCCTTCACTCAAGGGGGTTGTGATTTCTTTATTCCACTGAGAAACTACAATATGGATGGTAAATGGACTACCCTCCGGAACGGAATTTAAATCGTAAGCAGAAAGGTTGGCAGTTGCCATGTCCTTAGGGCTTCATATGTTCAAGTTTGCCCTTTTGGACGGCTACCCATTTGGCTTCTTCTGCCTTAGGGTACTCCTTTTCTATTCGCTCTAAAAAGGAAATGGCTTGTTTTACTTTACCATTCTGAGCACCAAGCATCGCGGCTTTGTATAAGTATTTTGGGGTAGAATACATGTTTTCACTTACTTTAGACGCTTGGATGTAATAGTCAAATGCATCGTCTAGCTTCCCTAGTTGCGCATATGCATCTCCGATAGCACCTTTGGCAAGAGCGCTCAATAAAATATCTTCTCCTTGAAATTGATCTAAGTAGGCGATGGCATTCTCATAGTCTTTTAAATTGAGGTACGCCATACCGGCACTGTAGGTTGCTAATTTTGCTGCGGGAGTCCCTTGATAGTTGTCAATAATATCGAGAAAACCATACTTACCTTCTCCCCCATTTAAAGCTCTACGGTAAAGCGAATCAGACTCAATGCTGTTTACGGCCAACTCAAAGTAGTATTGTGCTTGATTAAGTTCGCTAACGGCTTCTTGAGCTCTGGGCTCTACAACAAAATTTTTATAGCCGAGGTAGCCTAAAACCCCTAGGGCAACAACTCCGATGAATCCTAAAATGAAATTCTGGTATTTGACCACCCACTCTTCGGTTTTACTCGCAGTAGAATCTAATGTTTCAAATACTTCCGCAGTGGTACTTTCCAGTACTACTTCATTTTGCTTACTTGGAGTGATTGATTTTTTTGCTCCTCGTTTTTTGTATGTTGCCATGGTAACTTATTTTAGCGCGTAAAATTAGTCTTTTTATTCTAATTCAAAAAGCCTAAAGCTAGCATCTAAGTTATTATTTTTGTAATTCATGTTTTTAAGACAACTTACCCTTACTCAATACAAGAATATTGATTCGAGAACTTTTGAACTCAACCCGAAGATCAATTGCTTCGTAGGGGATAATGGAGTTGGAAAGTCCACTGTTTTAGATGCCATATACCACCTTGCGCTTGGAAAAAGCTACTTCAACCCCATCGCACTCCAAAACATACAATTTGGCGAAGATTTTTTTGTATTGGAAGGAAGATTTGAAAAAGAGAAGCGGGAAGAAAAAATTATTTGCAGTTTAAAAAAAGGGCAACGAAAAATCGTAAAACGCAACGGAAAAGTGTATGAAAAACTAGCTGATCATATCGGTTTAATTCCCACGGTAATCATTTCCCCTTCAGATCAAGACCTTATCTCTGAGGGCAGCAGTACCCGAAGAAAATTTATTGACGGAGTGATCGGTCAAACCGACAAAGTGTTTTTGCAACAGCTGATCGAATACTCTAAAATCCTATCGCAACGCAATGCTTTGCTAAAATATTTTGCCATCAATCAAACCTTTGACCCAGACACGCTTGAAATTTATAATGAGCAACTGGTAGAGCGCAGCGGTCCAATTTTTGAAAAACGCCAACGCTTTATGGAGGCCTTTATACCAATTTTCAAATCTCGCTATCAAGAGATTAGCGGCCAAAAAGAACAGGTCAGCCTGGAGTACGAAAGTCAACTGAAGGAAGCAACCCATCAAGAACTCCTCAAATCTAGTTTGGGAAAAGACCGAATGATACAATACACCAGTATTGGAATTCATAAAGACGATGTTTTATTTTTAAAAGACGACCAACCCATAAAAAAATTCGGAAGCCAAGGACAGCAAAAAACATTTTTGATTGCCCTCAAATTGGCTCAGTTTGATTTTTTAAAGTCTCAAACGGGAGGAGCCCCCATCCTTTTACTCGATGATGCATTCGATAAACTGGATCAAAAGAGAGTCTCTCAGATCATTGCCTTAGTAGACCAAAATGATTTTGGTCAAATTTTTATTACGGATACCCATGAAGAACGAACGCTGAGTGCGTTGGAAAATGTAAACGCCAGCTATGAAATTTTTAAATTATAAATCTTGAAAAAAGCTAGTTTTCTTCTCGGGCTATTGCTCACTTTGGGCTGTCAAAATAAAGCCCCTATAGACGTGAATCAACTGCAAGGCTATTGGGAAATTGATTTTGTACAACAAGAAGAGGAAGTTTTTAAAAACACCCCCTCCCAACCGCTCTATGATTTCTATTCCTTAAAAAACAGCAAAGGACTTTATAAAAAAGTTGCCCCACTTGTCGACGGTCGTTTCCAAACCTCTCAAAGCAGTATTCCATTTGAAATTATAGAA
>JALQVM010000037.1 GCA_023263685.1 Flavobacteriaceae bacterium
GCTGTCGTTGCCTTTAGAATTAATACAATAAAGTAAAGAACTGACCTGAGGGAAGTGCTCCTTAATAAAGCTTAAGAGTAAATCGATTTCTTTTTTACGGTCTTCGAAAAATTGGACGAGTACCATGACCTCCCCCTTTAGGGTATTTCTGATCATCAGCGTCCGCAAAAAGCCCTGTTGCGCTCTCGTGTCGTAAAAGTCCATTTTATGTTCTAAGGCAAAGCTTTTGATCGCATTTCGAATCGCATTGGAAGGGTCGGCTTGAAGATGGCATAGGTTGACATCTACAATTTTATCCCACATTTGGGGCTTGTGAAAGCCTAAGCCGTTGCGCTCAATTTCACTTTCTTGTGTAATTTCATCTGCGGTTAACCACCGTTTATTTGAAAAAGAAAATTCCATTTTATTGCGGTAGAAATAAGGATTTTCTACCCCCAGTATGGGAATAATTTCTCGGGCTTTGATTTTTCCAATATGCTCAAGGTTGTGCAATACAGCCTTTTCTTTAAACCTGAGTTGGGCTGGATAGGAAAGGTGTTGCCATTTACACCCACCACAAATTCCAAAATGCTCGCAAGCAGCTTGGACTCTGTCTTCCGAAGTTTGGATCCATTCGGTTGGTTCAGCTTCAAAGTAGCCTCTTCGCTTTTTGTATACCCGAACGTCCACCACATCTCCAGGAACTACATTTTTAATAAAATAAACAGCACCCTCCTTAGACTTGGCCACCCCCATGCCTTTGCCGTTAATGTCAATTATTTTAAGCCCCTGTACGATTCTATTGATACTTTTTCTCGACATGCTGCAAATGTAGGTGGCTTGAGAAAATAAATCACCATTTTCATTGGGTTTTTGAAAACCATATTGCGTACTTTTGAAGGCGAGCAGATTACTTGCGAGAGTCCTAAACAGTTCAATTATGGAGACAACAACCAAAACATCTCATTTTATCGATTTAGAGTCAGCAAAGGGTGCACACGATTACCATCCCATTCCAGTAGTTTTAGAACGTGGAGCAGGAGTGTACTTGTGGGATGTCGAGGGCAAAAAGTATTTTGATTTTTTGTCAGCCTATTCGGCAGTTAATCAAGGACATTGCCACCCTCGAATCGTCCATGCCTTACAAAAGCAAGCGGAAACCCTTACGCTTACCTCCCGAGCGTTTCATAACAATAAGTTAGGAGCGTATATGGACTATGTAACGGACTACTTTAAGTTTGAACGACTCTTGCCTTCCAATACCGGAGCTGAAGCGGTAGAAGCTGCCATAAAAATTACCCGTAAATGGGGCTATACCGTAAAAGGAATTCCCGATAACCAAGCCGAAATCATCGTGTGTTCCCAAAATTTCCACGGCCGCACTTCTACCATTATTTCTTTTTCCAGTGATCCCGGGTCAAAAACCAATTTTGGTCCCCATGCTCAAGGGTTTATTACCATTCCTTATAACGATATTGAAGCCTTGGAGGCTGTACTGGAAACCCATCCTCATGTAGCAGGATTTTTAGTAGAACCGATTCAAGGAGAAGCCGGGGTTTATACCCCCGATGCAGACTTTATCAGAAAAGCCAAAGCCTTGTGCGCAGAATTCAATGTCTTGTTAATGGCAGACGAAATTCAAACAGGCATAGGACGTACGGGATCCTTGCTGGCCGTTTGCGGGTCGTGTACTTGCGAAGGGCATTGTGAACAACAAGCCGAAACCTATATACGTCCTGACGTTTTGATACTTGGAAAGGCCATCAGTGGAGGAACTTACCCTGTATCTGCCGTTTTGTGTGACAGCGAAATCATGGATGTGATCCAACCCGGGCAGCACGGAAGTACTTTTGGCGGAAACCCCATGGCGTGTACCGTGGCTATGGAAGCGTTGGAAGTCATTCGAGACGAGCAATTAACTCAAAATGCCCGTCGCTTAGGGGTGTTGTTTAGAAAAGAATTACAATCCTACATTGACAAAAGTGCCATAGTACTCAAAGTGCGTGGTAGGGGACTGTTGAATGCCATCGTTATTAACGATACTGAGGAAAGTAAAACGGCATGGAATATTTGTGTAAAATTGATGGAGAATGGCTTACTAGCAAAACCAACTCACGGGAATATTATACGGTTTGCCCCCCCACTCATCATCACAGAAGCACAACTGAGGGAGTGTCTTCAGATCATCACTTCTACCTTAAAAACATTTGAACCCCAAAGCTAAATTTTCCTAATCGATGCCCATTTATTTTGACAATGCAGCGACCACACCTATGCGCAAGGAGGTAATTACTTCTATCTCTGAGGTGATGGAAAAATGCTTTGGAAATCCTTCCTCTACTCATGCTTTTGGACGAACAGCAAAAACGTATATCGAAACTACTCGAAAAGAAATAGCCAAGCTGATCAATGCCGCCCCACAAGAAATAATTTTTACCTCTGGAGGTACCGAATCGGACAACATGATCCTGCATTGTGCGGTAAAAGATTTGGGAGTAAAACGAATCCTCTCTTCTCCTATAGAGCATCATGCGGTTTTACATGCAATAGAGGCATTAGAGCAAATGTTTGGGATCAGCACGGCCTATGTAAACGTTAATGATCGCGGCGAGGTAGATTTAGAGCATTTAGAATCGCTTTTAGAACAAAGCGATGAAAAAACTTTAGTATCCTTAATGCACGTCAATAATGAGATTGGGAATATTTTAGATTTGAATGCAGCGGGTAGTCTCTGTCGTAAAAACAGGGCTTATTTTCATACGGATGCGGTCCAAGGAATCGGACACTTTACTTATGACATGGAACACTTGGCTGTTGATTTTTTATCCGCAGCAGCACATAAATTTCATGGGCCTAAAGGAATTGGATTTTCCTATGTTAGAAAAAATTCTGGACTCCAGCCTTTTATTCATGGAGGTTCCCAAGAGCGAGGGCTCCGTGCGGGTACCGAGTCTGTTCATAATATAGTGGGGATGAACGAAGCTTTGAAACTGGCCTATCAACATCTGGAAGTGGAAAAGCAACAAATCGAAGGGATTAAAAATTATTTTATCGAACAAATTCAAGATCTCTTTCCCGAGGTAGCATTCAATGGGATGTGCCAGGACCCCCAAAATAGCACCTATACCCTGGTTAATGTTGCTTTGCCTATTCCAAAAGAAAAAGCATTGCTATTGGATTTTCATTTAGATTTAAATGGAATTGCTTGTTCTAAGGGGAGTGCCTGTCAATCGGGTAGCTCGTCAGGTTCACACGTATTAAACAGCATTCGTACGTCCGAGCAAGCAGACTGGCCTTCGTTGCGGTTTTCCTTTTCTGTATTCAACACCAAAGAGGAAGTAGATCGTTTGATTCAGGTTTTAAAAGACTTTTAGTCTTCTTTTTTTGGTTTACGGTAAAATTCCATTTCCAGTTTAGCGGCATTTCCAGCCCTGTCCTCTGCTTCTATAGTCAGTTGATGCAATGCCTCCTCAAAGCTTAGGTCGTTAAAATCGTAAATCAAGCTGTTGTTTTTAGGTTCGTGTTCCAACCGAATCCACTTGCCATTGATTTCTCCTCGGTAAGATTTGATACCCGAAAAATCATCTGTGAGTTTTACCCGAAGGAAATTAAAAGAACTCAGCCATTGTTTGTTTTTAAAATTGACCGGTTGTATCTGCGGAGCAATACTGTCTCGACTTAAGGTAAACGATCCCAGGGTTTTGGATTTTCCAATCCAACTTCCTTCTTTCTGTTGGTTGCTGAAAAAGAAGGGTTTCCCTTTGGAATCCAACAGGGCAATAAATGTTTGGCTTTTTGCTAAGCTGTCTTGCGTTTTGATGTCAAAACGAATTTCAAAAGGTTTTTGTAAAGGGTAATGATTTTCTCCTACTACCAACCTTTCTTCGTTTGTTTCAATCGTAAGGGGAATGGGATCGTAAAAACTGCCGGGGGGGAAATAGACCGATTTATCTTCAAAATCAAAGAGGTAATCTTTAGCAGGATCTAATGAATTTGTCTCCTTTGCAGAAGCAACCACCGAATCATTACCTGTAATATAAGCCTCTACATAACTCGTATTTCCATTGTAATCACTGACCTCAATCAGAATTTGATACGATTTACCCGGATTGATTTCCATTTCGCCATTGGCTGCAGCCCCTTCGAGAAAACTCGCTTTTTGAGCCGCATGAGCGACAAACCGTTGAATTCTTCTTCTGTTTTGAGCGTATTCTTTGTAATCGATTAATAAATTGATGAATTTGGAATCGTTAAAGGAGAGCTCGTCCATTTTCATTTCAAACTGAGGGATGCCATTGAGCCTCACTACTGCAGAATAGATTCCATTTTTATTGTAGGACAGATCTTGTCTGTCAAACAAACGCAAGCCAACGTTGATTTTTCCAGCGGCATATACCCCAGCAGTGGTATACACGCTGTCGTTTTTTTTCACCAGGGGAAATTCTTTTTTATTGCTATCCGGATGAATGCCGTCATAGAGGTAAAGGTTTTGAATTTGAGGTCGCTGGCTGTCCTTAATTTCTAAAGGGTATTCCATAGGGTTGATCGGATTTTGATTGGCTGAATTACGCACTTCAAAATGCAGGTGCGGACCGTAGGAGCCTCCCGTATTTCCAGAAAATCCGAGCAGTTCACCGACCTCCACTTTTAAAACTTCAGATTTAGGAAATAAATGAATGGTGTAAGACTCTTTTTCGTACTGTCTTTCCTTGACATAGGCTTCAATTTTTGGGGCAAACTTTTTGAGGTGAGCATAAACCGAAGTAGTACCATCGTAATGCTGAACATAAAGTGCTTTACCGTATCCACTGGTACTGATTCTGATACGATTGATCCAGCCATTTTTACAACTCTTTACTTGAAGTCCTTGCCTCCCTTGGGTTCGAATATCGAGCCCCGCATGAAAGTGGTTGCTTCTAAATTCACCGAACGTGCCCGAAAGTTGAATGGGAATATCTAAGGGGGGAACCCATTCCGATTCCATTTGTCCGAAGTGCAAAAAGGGGAGGGCAGTAAAGAAAATGAGGCACGTTAACTTCAGATTTTGGATGTTATTCAACATAGGTTTAAAGATAAAAATCAATTTTAGTTTAATCTAATTTTCAAAACTCAAAAGAAAGGGTTTGTTAAAGTTTTTTAAAACTCCCCACATGGAGCAAACACAATAAGAAAAGTTTCAATAAATTTGTTTGAATAAGTTACTGCGTCAATTTTTAGAATGGAAAACAAACCCTCGGGCCTATTCAAATTAGAATCAAAAGTCATTGAATTGCTCAATAAACTTAAAGAGAACCATCTAGAGATGCGAACACTGAAAGAGCAAAATGTACTCTTAAGTGATCAAAAAACAATTCTAGAAACGGAGCTTAAAGCGTTGAAAGAGGAAAATAAAGCACTAAAAATTGCGAATAATTTATTAGGCAGTAATGAAGGAAAGACGCAAACGAAAGCAAAAATAAATAGTTTAATCAAAGAAGTAGATTATTGTATTTCTAGGATTACAGAACTGAATTGAGATGAGTGATTTGCTAAAAATAAAACTGACGATAGCCAATAGGGTATATCCGCTTACTGTTAGTCCAGAGCAGGAGGCTTCCCTGAGAGCATCGGCTAAAAAAATTGAAGCAACCATTCATCAATTGGAAAAAAACTATGCTGTACGTGACAAGCAAGATGTTCTTGCGATGTGTTCCCTTCAATACGCAGCACAATTGGAAAAGTATAAAAATCAAGAAGCTTCTGCTCCTTCTGAGTCAGAGGATAAAATAAATGAACTGATTGATTTAATCGACCTCCATATGGCTGCATACTAAGTTCAATTGACAGCTATACACACTGCCTGTATTAGTATTTTTTGATAAACTCAACGAGCTTTTAATTCAGAGAGGTGAGTTTCTTGTGTAAAAGCATGCTGCCCCTGAGCAGATCCTTGAGCATGGGTTTAGCCTCAAACTTGATTTTTAGGAGTTTATACAAAAACGCGCTGATACAGGTTTTTTTTAAAACAAAATAAAATGGAACCTTATCTTTTATCACTCATTATAGGTACGGTAGCTCTTGTTTTAGGGTTACTCATCGGGAACAATACAAGAAAAGGGAAAAACAAATCCCTATTAGAAGAAGCACAACGCCAAGCTAAAGACGTGTTGCAAAAAGCAAAACTGGATGCAGAAGCGATTAAAAATCATAAAAAACTCCAAGCCAAAGAACATTTTATCGAATTAAAATCAACCCATGAAAGGGAGATTCACAAACGAGAACAAAAAATATCCGAGGCAGAAAACAGAGCCAAACAAAAAGAATCGCAACTTCAAAAGGAACTAAATTCCAATTTGGACTTGAAAAAAAAGTTGCAAAAAGAGCTTGAGTTTGTCGCTACCAAGCAGGAAAAAATAGCCTCCAAGGAAAAAGAGCTCGAAAGTAAAATCGAAATACAGATTGGAAAACTAGAAGCCCTATCCAAGCTGTCAGCAGAGGAGGCCAAGGCGGAGTTGAAGGATAGCCTTAAAGAAAAAGCGAAATCGGAAGCGATGAGTTATGTGCAACAACAAATCGAAGAAGCCAAACTTACCGCCCAGCAAGAAGCCCAGAAAATTGTGATTAATACGATACAACGCATTGGAACGGAAGAGGCTATAGACAACTGCGTTTCCATTTTTAACCTCGAATCCGATGACGTAAAAGGAAGGATCATAGGAAGAGAGGGGAGGAATATACGCGTGCTAGAAGCCGAGACCGGAGTAGAAATTATCGTAGATGATACCCCCGAGGCCATCATACTCTCCTGTTTTGATCCGGTTCGCCGAGAAATTGCTCGATTAGCACTGCATAAATTAGTAACCGACGGACGAATTCATCCAGCGCGAATTGAAGAGGTGGTCAATAAAACGAGAAGGCAAATAGAAAATGAAATAATAGAAGTAGGAAAACGTACGGTGATTGATCTGGGAATCCACGGTCTTCACCCCGAGTTGGTTAAAGTAGTGGGTAGAATGAAATACCGCTCCTCTTACGGACAGAATTTATTACAACACTCCAGAGAAGTTGCCAAATTATGTGGTGTCATGGCCTCTGAATTAGGACTCAATGCCAAAATGGCCAAACGCGCTGGTCTGCTCCACGATATTGGAAAAGTCCCTGAGGAGGAATCTGAAAAACCTCACGCCTTATTGGGGATGGAATGGGCAGAAAAATACGGTGAAAAAGGCGAGGTGTGTAATGCCATTGGAGCCCATCACGATGAAATTGAAATGACTTCGTTGCTGTCTCCCTTGGTCCAAGTATGTGATGCCATTTCGGGAGCTCGACCCGGCGCAAGACGACAAGTTTTGGATAGCTATGTGCAGCGTCTCAAAGATTTGGAGAAAATTGCCTATGATTTTAATGGTGTCAATAAAGCCTATGCCATTCAAGCGGGACGTGAACTCCGAGTTTTTGTTGAAAGTGAAAAGGTAACTGACGACCATGCTTCACGACTTTCTTTTGAAATTTCACAAAAAATTCAAACAGAAATGACGTATCCCGGTCAAGTAAAAGTTACCGTTATCAGAGAGACACGAGCTGTAAATGTAGCTAAATAGAACGGGCTTAGAGCAGGCTATACACCAAACCGGCCAGAGCCCCACCCGTAAAAGGTCCAAGGATGGGAACCCAACTGTACGCCCAATCAGCCTCTTTGTTTTTTCTTGGCAATAATTGATACACCAGACGAGGACCAAAGTCTCTCGCTGGATTGATGGCATAGCCTGTAGTTCCTCCAAGCGCGAGACCAATTACCCATACCACAATTCCTATAGGGAGGGCATCCAACGCACCTAAACCAAAGTTTTCCACCTCTGTTCCTTGAATGCTGATGTTGGGACTGACAATAAAAAGGGCCCCAAAAACAAGCATAAATGTACCGATGGCTTCACTAAAAAAATTGTTTTTATAATTTCGAATTGCGGGCCCAGTACAAAAGGTACTTCGTACGGCTCCTTCATCTTCAGTGGCTCTGTAATGATCTATATAGACAAGATAGGCCAGCCAACTACCCAACATGGCACCCAACAGTTGAGCGGCAAAGTAGGAGGGGACTACGGACCAAGAAAATTTTCCTGCAAAGGCTAATCCAAGGGTTACCGCGGGATTGAGATGGGCTCCACTGGATTGAGAGCTTACAAAAACCGCTACAAATACAGCAAATCCCCATGCACTGGTAATCAGTACCCAAGGGGTTTGACTGGATGCGATGGTGTTTTTTAAGTTTACATTAGCAACTACTCCTCCACCGAGAAGAATTAATATGGCTGTACCTATAAATTCTGCTAAAAAGGGATGTAAAATCATAATTGGTATTTTTTTAAAATTAGGTTAAATTTTTTCATTTCTGCTTCTGCCCATTGCGAATCTTTTTTTAAGATCTTGCGCATAATTTCTGCTACTTGCGGTGCAATTTTTTCTGTTTCGTAAGCGTCTAAAAACAAACAACGCGTTCTTCTTGCAAGTACATCTTCAAGGGTAATCGCCATTTCTTCTTGTACTGCCCAGATCACTTGATTTTCAGTAATAAAAAGGGTATCAGAAAGTGATTTTTCTGCCAATTTTGGGTTCAACGCTTTGATTTTGGAAACCTCGGTGCCGTACACATGGTAGGGGTCATCAAAATCTGCCTTGAAGTCATTTCCCACTACGGGGAGATTTTCTGTATTGCATTTGTGTTCTGGAAATCCGCCGACTATTTGAAGCGTATTGACTGCATCTTCTGCAATTTTTCGGTAAGTTGTCCATTTTCCCCCGAGAACACTGACAAGACCACTGGTACTCACCATGATTTTGTGGTGTCTAGAAACTTCTTTGGTGCTTTCGTTGTTTCCTTCGGAAGCAGCCAACGGACGCAGACCCGCAAATATGCTTTTTACGTCTTTTCGCAGGGGTTTTTTGGTCATGTAGGCACTCGCATTTTCAAGTATAAAATTGATCTCTTCCTCCAAGGGTATCGGTTCTTCTAGTGCCTCATCTACTGGGGTGTCTGTAGTCCCTACGACAACTTGACCGTTCCAGGGCACAGCAAACAAAACCCGTCCATCCGTTGTGTGAGGCACCATGATAGCATAGTTTTCCTGTAAAAAGGTGCTGTCAATCACCAAGTGAACTCCTTGAGAAGGACGAATCATGGGTTTGCTGTCGGGCTGATCCATTCGTATGATTTGATCAGAAAAAACTCCAGTTGCATTCACAATTACTTTCGCTTTTACCACTGTTTCTATTCCCTCGATTCGATCTTTTACCCGAACCCCAGTCAGCACATCGTTTTCTTTCTCTACTCCTGTTACTTCCATGTAATTGAGCAGATTTGCTCCTTCCTTATCAGCAGTAAGGGCGAGGCTAACCGCCATACGAGCATCATCAAATTGACCGTCATGATAGATTACTCCTCCACGCAATCCATCTTTATTGACATTGGGCAGATAACTTAATGTTTCCTCTCGGTTTAGGATAGTGGAGGGGCCCAGACCAAGTTTTCCCGCCATCATATCGTAAACTTTAAGACCGATACCATAAAAGGGACTGCTCCACCAATCGTACGAAGGGATGACAAAGCTGAGATCCCGTACCAGATGAGGGGCATTTTTTCGCATAATTCCGCGTTCTCTTAGGGCTTCTAAGACAAGTGAAATGTCTCCATTTTGCAAATAGCGCACTCCCCCGTGCACTAATTTGGTACTTCGAGAAGAGGTTCCTTTAGCGAAATCATTTTTTTCTAAAAGTAGGGTTTTATACCCTCGATTTGCCGCATCAACGGCTATGCCCAAACCTGAGGCACCCCCACCAATTATGGCAACATCCCATTCTTTTTCTTGTATTAATCTTTTAAGATTTGTGCTTCTATCCATTAGGGAGCATAGGTGCTTAATTTAGCAATGCGTTTTTTCCACAGTTCAATGGTTTTTTGAGTATCTGAATCTGCGTTGGGAGTAAATTTTTCGTCGACAGCCCAAAGGGTCTTTAAGCTGTCCACAGATTCCCAATACCCTGTGGCAAGTCCTGCAAAAAAGGCAGCTCCTAAAGCGGTGGTCTCTGTAGTTTGAGGGCGAATCACTTCTGCCTCTAAGAGGTCCGCTTGAATTTGCATAAGCAAATTATTGGTACTTGCTCCGCCGTCTACTTTAAGAGATTTAAAGGTAGTGTTGGCATCTTTCTGCATTTCGGTTACAATTTCCATTACCCGTAAAGCAATAGCTTCGAGGGCTGCCCGGGCGATATGCCCTTTGTTTGTACCTCGGGTGATTCCCAAGATGGAACCTGTTGCTTCAGAATCCCAATACGGAGCTCCAAGTCCAGCTAGTGCTGGAATAAATGTGACGCCACCATTGGTTTCTACCGTTTCTGCCAAAGCCTCAATTTCGGAGGCATTTGTAATTATCTGTAATTGATCACGCAACCACTGCACCACAGCACCTGCAATAAAAACACTTCCTTCTAAGGCATATACCACCTTTCCATCTAGTTGATAGCCAATGGTAGTCAACATTTTGTTTTTTGAAATCACAGGAGTATCTCCGGTGTTCATAATACAAAAACAGCCCGTACCGTAGGTGTTTTTTACGTCTCCAGCTTCAATACACATTTGTCCAAAAAGTGCAGCCTGTTGATCCCCAGCAATTCCTGCGATGGGTATAGCATGACCGAAAAGTTTGGGATTGCTTTCACCTACCTTTTCGGAGGACGAGACTACTTTAGGTAATAAGGCTTTGGGAACGTCCAAGGTGTTTAAGAGCTCATCGTCCCACTCAAGCGTGTGTATGTTGAAAAGCAACGTTCTGCTTGCATTGGTAACGTCCGTAACATGAACGTGCCCTTCGGTAAGATTCCAAATAAGCCAGCTGTCGATGGTACCAAAGGCCAACTCTCCTCGTTCTGCAGCAGCTCTCAATTCGGGATCTTGATCAAGAATCCATTTGATTTTAGTTCCTGAGAAATAGGCATCGAGTATCAAGCCTGTTTTTTCATAAAATTGTTTTTCCTTACCCGCATCTTTAAGCTCATTACACAGGTTGGCGGTTCTTCGGTCTTGCCAAACGATAGCTTTATGAACGGGTTTTCCTGTTTTGCGGTTCCAGATCAGGGTAGTTTCCCGTTGGTTGGTAATTCCCATGGCGTGAATCTGTTCTGCCTTGATTTTTGTTTCCTCCAGAACTTGATTGATCGCTTTGAGCTGGGTTTCCCAAATTTCGATTCCGTCGTGTTCTACCCAACTTTCTTTAGGGAAGTGTTGGGTAAATTCGTGCTGAGCAATCCCTCTAGTAGCTCCTGCATGATCAAAAAGGATGGCTCTAGAGCTTGTGGTACCTGCATCAATGGCGAGTATAAATTTTTCCATTCGTTTAGCGGTTAAATGTCATTTTCGAGATTAATTTCTTGGATTTTAGTAAAGGAGTCCCAAAAATCATGAGATTAAATTTCCTTTTTCATCCCATTGAGCTAAGTCATTGCGTTTGGATTGATCTACAAACTTGGGCATCCAAGATTCGTCATACGACAATCCGTGGTCCTTAAGAACCTCCTCAGGCACACCATCCCAAACATTGGGTTGGTTTCCTACATAGCCCAATTCTTTGATACCAGCCTCGGAAGTAAAATAGCCCGTCATGACTAAGTTTCTAAGTAAGGAGAAAAATTGCACTTCTTGTTTTTGTTCAGCACTGTTCGGGTCAGGGTAGGCAATTTGATCCAATACTTGGTGTTGCTCCTCTTCACTACAGTTGATGAAATCTTTACTGAAGGTTTTATGGGTATGATTGTTGAGCCACATCAGCCCTCCTCGCATTTTGGTTTGGATGCTGGGAAAGTCTTTGGCCATAAATTCAATGAATTCGGGTACTTTGGCATCCTCTACTGTTCCCTCTTCATTGGGAGGAAGGATTAGATTTGCTAAACGTTTGATGGTTTCAAGTTCGCTGTTGTCGAAGAATTGTTCGTTTAAAAGTTTTTCATCGTACGCTTGTTCCTCAGGCGTTCTACCGTATTGGTATTCCCATATTTTTTGTTCTACAGCAGCTTTAGGTTCGGTAACACAGCCTTCTAAGGCAAGACCTCCTGCCATACTTCCTAAAAATAGTGATCGTATACTGTCTCTTCTGTTCATGACTAAATGTTTTGTTTTTTTAATTCTTGAATGATGAATTCCGACGTTCTCCACGACAGAGCCAAGATGGTCCACGTAGGGTTTTTGTCTGCTTGAGATACAAAGGGCCCGGCATCAACGATAAAAACGTTGTCCGCATCGTGTAATTGTTCAAATTCATTAACCACTGATTTTTTAGGATCACTTCCCATACGGGTTGTTCCTACTTCATGGATGATTCTTCCGGGATTCAACAAGCCGTAATCTCGGTTAGCACCCGGCTTTTCACCCAGTACAATACCTCCCATGTTTTCAATTATTTCTTCAAAGGTATTGTGCATATGCCGTGCCTGCTTGCGTTCGTAATCGGACCATTTGTAGTTAAACCTCAAAACAGGGATTCCAAACTCATCTACTGTAGTGGGGTCTATTTCACAATAGTTTTCTTTTCGCGCAATGGATTCTCCACGTCCAGACATTCCCATTACTGAGCCGTAAAATTTCTTTACATCTTCTCGAAGTTGATTTCCATAACCTCCTACTTTGAGTCCGAGGTATTTGTTTAAATCGTTGGGATTAAAGCCTGTACCATAACTCGGCATTCCCAGTCCGCCCCAAACTTCAATGTGATAGCCTCTCGGGAAATCCAGTTTTTTATTATCCAGCCACCAAGGCGAATAAAGGTGCATACCACCCACCCCGTCTTCATTATAGCGTTTGCGGTTCATTAGTTCAGGAACAAAAGCCATACGGTCAGTCCCTGTAGAGTCATGCAGGTATTTGCCGACCAGATCACTACTGTTTCCTAAACCGTTTGGATGTTGGGCACTTTTAGAATTGAGTAAGATACGTGCTGTACTACAGGCCGATGCGGCTAAGACAATTACCTTTCCTCTGATGCGATATTCTTTGCGGTCTTCTTTGTTGATGTAGAGTACGCCTTTTGCTTTCCCTTCTTCATTGACTTCCACTTCTCGAACCATACTGTTTACGTACAAATCTACTTGTCCACCTGATTTTTGAGCTGGGAAAATCAAACAAGATCCTGCAGAAAAATCACCATACACCGAACAAGAGCGACTGCATTGACGACAATAAAAGCAGATTCCTCTTTCGTTGTTGATTCTTTTTGTCAAAATTGACAATCTGGAAGGGATAACGGTAACTCCCGATTTTTCAGCTCCTTTTTTGTAGTATAACTCATGGAGCCTAGGTTTTGGGGCAGGTAAAAAATACCCGTCGGGTTCGTTGTACATATTTTCTTTACTCCCAAAAACCCCGATCAGTTTATCGACCTTATCGTAATAAGGTTTAATGTCTTCGTAGCCAATAGGCCAGTTGTCTCCTAGACCGTCACGATCTTTCCCTTTAAAATCTCTAGGGCCAAAGCGGAGTGAAATTCTTCCCCAGTGGTTGGTTCGGCCTCCCAGCATTCTGGAGCGGAACCAATCAAATTTACTCTCTCCAATTTGGTTGTAGGGTTCACCGTCAATTTCCCATCCTCCATAGGCCATGTCAAACTCTCCAAAGGCACGTGTTGTTCCTGCTCCTCTTCTCGGAGACTCGTAAGGCCATTTGAGTTGGGTTTGTTGGTCTGGATTGGCAGGATCAAAGAAGGGGCCTGCTTCAACTACTGCTACTTTTAGGCCTGCATCAGCAAGAATTTTAGTCGCCATACCTCCCCCTGCTCCAGAGCCTACAATGACCACATCATACTGCTTTTCATTTTCTATTATTTGCATATTGAGTGTTTTAATAAATTGATTTTGCGTCAATTGTTTGACAGTGATTGTTTTTATATATAGTGTAGGAAAAACCCGTGTGGATACTGTAAGCTCCTACAGCACCCTGGGTGTTGACCGCTACATAGCCCACTTGAAAATTAGGTTTTCCTTGTTGTTTTTCGATTATTCTCTGAATTGCTTCTTCACAGGCATCCTGGGGGCTTTTTCCTTGTCTCATCAGCTCTACGATCAAAAAGCTTCCAACTGTTTTGATGACTTCTTCTCCTAGACCGGTAGCCACAGCGGCTCCCACTTCATTATCGACAAACAAACCCGATCCAATGATCGGTGAGTCTCCAACCCGTCCTTTCATTTTGTATGCCAATCCACTAGTGGTACAGGTGCCCGAAAGGGTTCCGTTTTGATCAAAACAGAGCATGCCAATGGTATCGTGATTTTCAATATTGATTTCAGGTT
>JALQVM010000038.1 GCA_023263685.1 Flavobacteriaceae bacterium
GCCAATTGCAGCAGGATCGCGTTCGGCTGAAATACGAACAGCATGTCCGTCTACAACCAAGTTATTTCCATTAACCTCTACTGTTCCGTCATATTTTCCGTGTACAGAATCATATTTTAATAAATAGGCCAAATGCTCGATATCCAAAAGGTCATTGATCCCTACGACGGTAACGTCGTTTTGCTTCATTGCCGAGCGAAATACTAGTCTTCCTATTCTTCCAAATCCATTGATTCCAATTCTAATTGCCATTTTACTTTTATTTAGTTGATTATTATTTGTGTAGTTAAATTGTTAATATATCCGATACTCGGATGAGATCTTTATTTATTTCTGATTTTCCCTTGATTGCTTTTTCGAGTGGACTTAAAATCATCTCTCCCCCTTGCATTCCAACCATCATATTGGATTGTCCATCCAACAGGGCCTCAACGGCATATACCCCCATTCTAGATGCGAGCACACGATCGAAGCAAGATGGACTTCCGCCGCGCTGCATATGGCCTAATACAGAAACTCTTACGTCGTAGTAAGGCAGATTCTTTTCTACGTATTCGGCGATTTCAAAAACATTTTTCCCTGTTTTATCTCCTTCTGCCACTACTACGATACTAGACGACTTACCCGATTTTTCGCTCCTTTTTAGAGATTCCAGCAAACGGTCCAATCCCATATCCTCTTCAGGAATGAGTACTTCTTCAGCTCCTGCTCCAATACCCGTATTTAATGCAATATGACCGGCATCTCTTCCCATTACTTCAACAAAAAAGAGTCGGTTGTGTGAGATGGCTGTGTCTCGAATTTTATCGATAGCATCAATTACAGTATTCAAAGCCGTGTCAAAACCAATGGTATGTGAGGTGCCAAAAATATCATTGTCTATGGTACCGGGAATCCCGATTACAGGAATGTTAAATTCGGATTGAAAAATTAAAGCTCCCGTAAAAGAACCGTCTCCCCCAATGATTACCAGGGCTTCAATCCCTTGTTTTTGGAGGTTTTCAAAAGCGATTTTTCTACCTTCTTTTGTTCGGAACTCTAAACAACGTGCAGATTTTAAAATAGTCCCCCCTTTGTTAATGATGTTGTTTACACTGCGTGCATTCATCACTTTTACTTTGTTATCAATAAGGCCTTGATATCCTTGGTAAATTCCAACACATCCTACATTATGGTAGGCTGCAGTTCTTACTACAGCTCGGAGGGCGGCGTTCATCCCTGGGGCATCTCCTCCAGAGGTTAACACACCTATTTTTTTAATACTCGTACTCATCCATTTGATTTCACGGCAAATTTAAACATAATATCAACAGCAGACTAACGCGTAAAGAAATTTTACAAAAATGAAACGGAATGTTATAATTTGGTTTTTTTGACAAAACGAATGGGTCCCTCCTCCGCTTGGTTTGTCTGAGTAGCATCCACTTTTGTTTGCATAGACTGGCTTGCCACCACCTTCTGAATCAAGTCTTTAAAGGTGTTAAAATCTACCGCATACGAAAGTCCTACTCCTTGCGTATAGCCCAGCTCATCCCCTATGTATCGGAATTCATTCTCTTTGTTAAACACTTTGGCTCGCAACGATCCTTCTGCATTGAGGATAAAATCAATTTGTATATTTCCCACGATCAAGGTTTGCTCTACCCCCCCTACCGGCACACCTATTTTTCCATTCAACAAAATTCGATCGCTTATTTGAGTGGATAAGGTAAACCCTAAACGGTCTTCCGTAGCAATATCCAAAAGGGCGCTTTTATCCCCTTGTAAATAATCAATCCCTACTTTTAGTTTGTCGTTTTCCTCCCCAATAAGACTACTGACAATATCAGACGCTTTTTGATAGAGGTTGTTCGTAATTCCTTGCATGGAGACGCTTACTTCATTGATAAAAATCCCCTGAGAAAGTAATGAAATGGCTTGTAGCTGACTGCGCTGAGGGTCGGCCAAGCGATAGTTGATCTCAGAAGCTACCGTACCGCTGGTATTGGGAAAGTCTATTTCAAAAACGGGGTCGTCGGGTTTTAATAAATTCCCTTGCAGCCGAATTAAAACCTCTGTTGGAATGCTTTTATTGAAGTTAGGATTGTCTAACAGCAGTGCTGGATTTGCACCTCCAGGTACGCTATATACCGCCTCTAAATCCATTTGAGCCTCCAGCGGATTGCCCTCCCAAACGATGGTTCCTCCGGGTTTAACATTAAATTTTTTATCAATTACTCCTAAATTTTTAAAATTGTAAATCCCATCGTACGTAATAAAGTCCCCCCACATATTGAATTTACCCTTGGTATTGATTTCCATAAAAAGGTTGCCCGCTCCGCGTCCGCTTAAATAACTGCCTGTTTCTTGATCAATTACAATTTCAATTGAAGCATCATTGGTGACGTCCAATTCGAAATCCATCTCAACCCCCCTAATTTCCTTCAACTCTTTGGTTTGTGTTTTCGGATCTTTCCCTCGCTTTACCTTTTTATCGATAAAATTCACAAAGCTATTGTCTGAAATACCGTAACTCTCAGCCCAAGGAATTTTAATGGAAGTCCCTTTTTCTGAAGTACCTTGCATCGAAATCGTTAAATTTCGAGTAGGCCCCTTGAGGCTAACATTCCCTTCTAAAAAGCCCTGACCAAAAAATAGAGATTCTGGTTTTTGGGTAGTATTGAGCAGCAACATTCGTTCCGATTGAATTTGCATGTCTAAAATCCACTCTTTAAAGTTGATGTGAGAAAAAGTTCCCCCTAAAAGCGCAGAAGTTCCCTCTGCTTCTTCTTTGAGCTCAACATTTTTGAATACAAAGTCCTGATTGATCAAATTCACTTGGGTTTCCTCTACCTGATACAGTAGATTGAGGTAGGGAATCCCCAATTGAGCCTTTTCTAAATTGAGTAGCCCATTGTGTCTGAGTTGACTTAAAGGCCCCCAAAGATTTACATTCCCTGAAATAGCCCCTTTAATATTTTGTATCGCATCACGTCCTAAAGGTGATAAAAAATCGAGATCAAAACGGTCGAATTTAAAGTCTAAATTGAGTGTTGGCTTTTCCAAGCCTTGCCAGACCCCTTTTCCTGACAATTGACTTCTGCGATCCTTTTTAAGATCAAAATCAACGATATAAGTATTCAATTGGGTATTGCCCTGAGTATTCAATTCAAATTGCCCCAAGGACTGTCCATTGATGTTCCAATCGGTAATTGCCGCTGAAATGTCTAATTGATTTTCATTTTTTGAACGAGTAATAGCTAATTTAAAATCTGCAGTTCCGGACTGAGAAAAGACAGCTGAATTGGGGAGTATGTTTTTCAACACCAAATTCTCTACCGCTACATTCACTTTAAATTGGTTCTTATTCAAATATGCTCCCGACAGCTCAATCATTTGATTCTCTGTAACGGCTAACAGTTCAGACAATACAAGTTGTTTCGTTTTTGCATTAAAACTTATTTTTTGATTGGGAGTGTCCTCTGGATTCAATACCCAAGTCTCTTTACCTATAGGAAGTTTTGATTTTTTAAAACCAAAATAAGAGGTTCCCTCCTTCCCCATGGTATGGTAGAAATTCAGTTCAAAGGGAAATTGCTCTTTGGCTTCATTGGTAAATTCAGAACGAAAATACAGCGTGTCTTTAAGTCGGGTGCTTATCATGTTAAAAGCCCTGCCTTTAAGGTACTCTTGACTTACACGATCCACACTTAAAAAAGTATTGTAAATAGGGTTCTTCGTGTCAATTTGAAAATGCAGTTGCTCTAGTTGTAAACTATTCCACCTCAACAATGGAGCATCCAAAGTCACATTAGACCGGGAGGCATCGGAGGCAATGGTCCCCTTGAGGCTGATGTTTTCTGAAATAGAAAACTCGGGATACAGTGCGTCTAAAAGTTTTTGATTGATCGTAAGATTGAAACTCAACTCTTGCCCTTTTTCTGGGTTTTTTGAAGGCAAAAAGGGATAGGCCTGGTGTAATGTCTGCTGAAACAAAAGGGGCAACTGTGACGTTTTAAATACCCCTTTAGCTTCTCCTGAAATACAATCTGTATTCAATAGACTCAATCGGGTCTGCCCTTGCTCCAAGGTTTGCGAAAGGGTGATAGGGTTTAAACTAACCACTCCCTCATCATTGGTGATTTGGGCAGCCGATATTTTAATTTCTCCAATGAACGCATCAAGACTTTTTCCTTCAAATCCTCCTAAAACCACGCCTTTGAACTCTCGCTTCCCACTGCCTAACTGAAGTCCAAGCCGGTTAATGTCCCATTTGGTAATATTTGCTGCCAAAATGTATTGAGGGGTCGGCCCTGAAAAATCAAACCGCAAGTCGCTTTTTAATTGCAGTAACTCGTTTGAGGCGCTTAGGGTATTTTTCAATTGATGCGCATTATAATTCCCTTTTAAAGCTATTTCATCTAAAGTAACCGCTGGGGTTGTTAGTTTCAAATTTTGAACGTCCCAGCTCAAATTGGGATTTTTGGTTTCACTAAAGTCTGCATTCAAACTAAGGTCTGCACCAAGGCTTACTTTCTCTTTAGTCAGTGAGGGAATTGTAAATTGAATGGAATTTAACCTAGTGGTTAGATCTAAGGTTTTAGAGGGGAGTCGTTTATCAACTAGCCCTTGCCCCATTTCGCCCTTGAGTGCTATCGATCCCCATTCATTCTGAGAATTTAAATCAAAAGAAATAAGCTCGCGTTCTGCCTTAAGCTCCCCTTGAAGGTGGAGGGAATCTCCTGTAAAATAGGGACTGAGGCTGTTAAAACCCTTTAGGTTTTTACCGATGCGCTCGAGGTTCAAATGGGCTTTGACTAACTTCAACTGTCCATTCAACTTTTTTATATTTAAAAGATTTTGAATGCCCCCCTCTCCTTCTATATAAAACTCCTTGTGCTTAAGTTCGATGCCTTTAATCTCAAATGCATCGAGCGTACCCGCTGCTGCAAATTGAGCCGTAATAGGACTCGGATCAATCAAAACTTTAAAGTGTTCTGTTAAAAGAATTGGATCAATCTGACTGTGTATTAACTCAAAATCAAATCGACCCTTTGCTCCAAAATTTCGAAAACTAGCATCCTCTCCATTTAAAGTTAAGGTTCCTTCCAGTTGACTTTCATCTAAAGCCAAGGACCAATCCGTTAATTTTAAATTTCCAGGGCTGTAGGCTACCAGTGCACGGGTGTTGAGTTGATGCTGAACGGGCGATTGAAATCTTCCCTCTAAAGCATTCAATTGGACGTTGAAACGATCTACAGAAAAGTCAAAACTACTCGCAGAAATGCCCATTGAATCCAAACGAATCGGTTGGCGTTCGGTGTTTAAATCAGCGTAGGAAAATTGAGCATCCGACACCTCTAATCGACTCATTTTAAATGAAGTCCTTATGGGATTTTCATTTTTGAGTTTTTCCACAAGCACTTTTAATGAATGTGTTTCTTCTTGAGGGTATTTTTTAATTTTTAAATAAACACCATTAAGGTCAAGTTGGTTGAGATTAAAATCGTTTTGTTGAAGTTTTCTAAAATCCCGAAATGAGGTTTCAATTGTGTTTATATAGGCAAGCGTATCCTCGTGATGATCGCCAATAAAAATTCCACTCAGTTCGAGCGTTCCATTCCAGCGTACTTTAACAAAATCAAAGGTAAGCTGTTGATTGGTGCGTTTTTCAAAACTTTGAGTCAGTTTTTTTAAAATCCCTGACTGAACCCAAGAGGTAGAAATCAACAGCAAGCCTGCCCCAAAAACAAGCAGGATAGTCCCCAAAAGGATAGCAATTATTTTATTCCTCTTTTTGATACGAATCGTTTATTTTTGTAACGCTTTAATACATACTATGTTGTCCAATTCAGAACTTATCCTTGCCATTGAATCTTCGTGTGACGACACTGCCGCTGCGGTATTGAAAGGCCGTAAGGTACTCTCCAACTGCATTGCCAATCAGACGATTCATAAAGCTTATGGTGGCGTAGTTCCTGAACTTGCTTCGCGAGCACATCAATCCAAAATTATTCCAGTAGTCCATCAAGCCTTAGCTCAAGCAAATATCGACAAAAATGACCTAACTGCAATCGCTTATACCCAAGGACCTGGACTCTTAGGTTCCCTTCTGGTAGGTAGCGCCTTTGCGAAATCTATGGCCCTATCTTTAGAATTGCCTTTACTCCCCATCAATCATATGCAAGGACATCTATTGGTGCATTTTATTGAAGAGGAAGGAATTCAAAGCCCTCAGTTTCCTTTTTTGGGGGTGACCGTTTCAGGAGGGCATACACAGCTTGTGCTGGTAAAAAGTCACTTTGAAATGGAGGTCCTGGGCACAACTTTAGACGATGCCATTGGTGAAGCCTTTGACAAATGTGGAAAACGTATGGGTTTAGCCTATCCTTCAGGCCCTCAAATTGACAAGCTGGCTCAAGCAGGAGATCCTCATAGGTTTGCCTTTCCGATCCCAAACCTAAAAGGCTATAATGTGAGTTACAGTGGAGTAAAAACGGCATTCACCAACTTTATTCACCAACAAAGCAGCAAAAACGAGCGCTTTATAGAAGAAAATTTGAATGATCTCTGCGCCAGCTTGCAGTATACGTTGGTTCAAATCATCCTCACTAAAATTGAAGAAGTAGCCGAAGCGTACCCATTGAATCAAATCGTAATTGGGGGTGGGGTAGCCGCGAATTCCGAATTGCGAAATCAGCTGCTTAAAAAAGAACAAAGTAAAAAGTGGCAGGTTTTTTTACCTCCCTTAAAGTACACGACAGACAACGCCGCAATGATTGGTATTGCTGCCTATTTTAAACTCCAAGACAAACAATTTGGTTCCTTGACAGATGCCTCTTTGTCTCGATTAAACTATTGATTATGGTTCTTTTTTTCGATACAACACTGGAGGAATCCCATGCTGACGTTACCTTTTCTAAAGAAGAGAGCAAGCATTTGACTAAAGTGCTTAGAAAAAGAGCGGGAGACCCAATTTGCATTACAAATGGAAGGGGGCTGGAATGGCAAGGCGTATTGACCCATGTAGCAGCTAATTCTGCCCGAGCCAAAAAAAATCACACCCACCAACACAGCCCACCGAAAAAACAAATCCATTTAGCTATAGCCCCTACAAAAAACAACAACCGCATGGAATGGTTGATTGAAAAGCTAACAGAATTAGGGGTAGCCTCAATTACCCCCCTACGCTGCAACCACTCCGAAAGAAAAGTGACTAAACTGTTGCGTTTGGAAAAAATTGCGATCGCAGCCCTCAAACAGTCGCAACAATTTTTCCTTCCTGAACTGCATCCCCTTACCCCCTTTTCTGATTTTATCAATAATGACATTCAAAACGGATATATCGCACATTGTAAAAAAAGCGAAAAGACGCCCTTGGCAGACTGCCCGCTGAATCAGCAAACTATCACCTTGCTTATCGGCCCCGAAGGAGACTTTAGCCCAGATGAAATTAATGCAGCTGAAGCAGCAGGAATCCGATCAGTCAGCCTAGGTGCCCAGCGCTTTAGAACAGAAACAGCGGGACTCTTAGCCTGCCACACTGCATTTCTTCAGCAACAGCCTAATTGACGTTTTAAACTTTCCTATATTTAAACAATGAATTCAAAAGAAATTTCCAACGGAATCATACGAGCTGTGCTACAGTTGACCGGACTCTGTATTCTTATTTGGTTGCTCCTACAAATCAAAACCCTTCTCATTTACATGCTTATTGCTGGTATCGTGAGCCTAATAGGAAGACCGATAAACCAGTTTTTAACGGGCCGTTTGAAATTAAAAAATGTATTAGCAACTTCCATTACCATAGTTTTCTTATTGTGGGTATTGGTCAGCATTTTTTCGCTTTTTGTTCCGCTCCTCATCCAACAAGGAGAAAACCTTTCCCTGCTTGAGGTAAACGAACTCAAAGGAAATATAGAAACACTTATTCAAGAAATTGGACTTTATTTTAACTTGGATAACAGTTTTTGGCAACAACAATTTTCAGTAGACAATCTGTTTCAAAACATCAACTTGGGCTTACTGCCGGAATTGCTTAATCAAACCCTCGAACTGCTTGGAGGCTTTACCATTGGATTGTTTTCAGTGGTTTTTATTCTTTTCTTTTTTTTAAAAGACAGTCACTTACAAGAACGAATCATTTTAGCACTTGTAAACGACAAAGTAACCAATCGGGTAGAAAAGTCGATAGAAAAAACCAAAGGGCTACTCTCTCGTTACTTTTTAGGCTTGTTGTTGCAAATCAGCATCCTCCTTATCATCTACAGTATCGTTTTGGCCATTTTTGATGTTCAAAATGCATTCATTATAGCCTTTCTTTGTGCTTTGCTGAACCTGATCCCTTATTTGGGCCCAATCATCGGGGGGTTGCTGATGTTACTCCTCACCATGAGCAGTTTTATAGGGGCCGATTTTAGCTCTGTAATTCTTCCCAAAACAAGCTATGTCATGATTGGATTTATTGTTGGACAATTGGTAGACAATTTTTTCAGCCAACCCTTTATCTTTTCAAATAGCGTCAAGTCCCATCCACTTGAAATCTTTATCGTTATTCTTGCTTCTGGAACCTTACTGGGTCCGGTTGGGATGATTATTGCAATTCCCCTCTACACTACAATAAAAGTAATTGCACAAGAATTTCTCGCAGAAAATAAAATTGTAAAATCACTGACAAAGAATTTTTAATACACAAGTTTATGAAAACCTCTGTACTCTCGTTTTTTATAATTGGATTTATCACGCTTGGCCTTCACGCCCAGAAGCTCAATCGAACGGAACGTAAAATAATTGAAAAAGTAAAAAGCCTCGACCAAGAAAGCATTTCCTTTCTTGAAAAAGTCGTCAATATCAATAGCGGCACTTTAAATCAAAAAGGAGTAAAAGACGTGGGTGAAATTTTTCGTACCGCATTCAATGAAATTGGGTTTCAAACCGAGTGGATCAACATGCCTGAAGAGATGAATCGCGCTGGGCACTTATTTGCAACCGTGGAGGGAGACAAAGGAAAAAAACTTTTACTTATTGGACATTTAGACACTGTTTTTGAGGAAAACAGTCCCTTTCAAAGCTTCGAACGTATCAACGACAGTATGGCTTATGGCCCTGGGGCAAATGATATGAAAGGGGGTGACGTCATCGCACTTTATGCGCTTAAAGCATTGGCAGATTTAAATTTACTTCAAAGAGCATCCATTACAGTAGCCTTTACTGGGGATGAAGAAAGCACGGGCAAACCCTTAAGCATTTCACGTAAAGCCCTTATAGAAGCGGGTAAAAAAGCAGATATAGCTTTGGGGTTTGAAACCGCAACTAGCTTTGAAAATGCAACCATTGCAAGACGGGGAGCTTCAGGCTGGAGCGTGGAAACCAAGGGCAAACGAGCACATTCTTCAGGAGTCTTTAACGAAAGAGTGGGTGCTGGTGCCATATTTGAAATGAGTCGTATTCTCAATGCTTTTTATGAAGAGGTGCGAGGAGAAACCTACCTCACCTTCAATCCGGGAACCCTTATGGGAGGTACATTTGTGTCTTATGACAAGCAAACCAGCAGCGGGGAAGTTTTTGGAAAAACGAATGTAGTAGCCCAAACCGCCCTTGTTAATGGTGGACTTCGCTTTATTTCTGAAGAACAAAAAGAAAATGCCCGAGCGAAAATGAGAGCAATAGTCAGTCAAAATTTACCTCATACCTCGGCCAGTATTAGCTTTACAGACAGCTATCCTGCCATGGGGCCAACCGCAGGCAATCAAGCAGTATTGGATATTTTGAGTGAAGTAAGTCAAGATTTAGGTTTTGGCCCGGTAAGCGGTTACGATCCCGGTCGTAGAGGTGCCGCAGACATTTCCTTTGTGGCTGACTACACCGATGGGCTAGACGGACTGGGAACCATGGGAAATGGCGCTCACACGCCGCAAGAGACCGTCAACCTCAAAACCATGAATGCGTTAATTCAGCGAGCGGCTCTTTTGATCTATCGTTTAACACGCTAGTGATCCGTTTAAAAAAATCATTCAAGGGTAATTAGCAGAATTTTTTATACACCGAGTGCTGTTCCTCAAGGGCGTGTTTAAACTCCGCTTTGAGTTGACCAATCAGTTCCGCAGTTGGTTTAACATCCGCTATAGCGGTAACCCCTTGCCCAGCAGACCAAATCGTTTTCCAAGCCTGAGCCTCTGGTTGTGCTGCATTCAGCTCCTTTCCAAAATCAATTTTTTTAGTTTGACTCCAAAGGGCTTCGGTAATACCCATCGCTTCCAAACTAGGACGTAAAAAATTAGCATTTACTCCCGATACAGCTGCTGTGTAAACGATATCCTCCGCCTTACTGTTGATGATCATTTCTTGGTATTTTGGATCTGCCATACTTTCTTTGACATTGATAAAACGCGTCCCCATATAGGCGAGATCCGCTCCCATTTGAAGGGCAGAAGCAATATCTCTACCGGTACTGATACAGCCTGAAAGTAAAATGGTTTTATCAAAAAAACTTTTTATTTCATTAACCAAAGCCAACGGACTAAGGGCTCCCGCATGGCCCCCTGCCCCCGCAGCTACCAGTATCAGTCCGTCAACACCCGCTTCAGCTGCTTTTTCTGCATGCCGTTTTTTTATAATATCGTGATAAACCAAGCCTCCGTAGCTGTGAACCGTACGTACCAAATCAGACACAGCACCCAGCGAGGTAATAATCAGAGGAACTTGATGCTTGACGCAGACTTCCAAATCCGACATTACCCTAGGGTTTGTTGGATGCACAATAAGGTTGACTCCAAAGGGAGCCGCTTTTTGACCTGTTTCCTTTTCAAAGGCAGTTAGGGCTTCTTTAATTTCAATCACCCATTCTTCAAAGCCTTCCGTACTGCGTTGATTTAGGGCTGGGAAGGTTCCCACTACACCATTTTTACAGCATTCTATAACAAGCTGTGGACCAGAGATTAAAAACATAGGAGCCGCCACAGCGGGCAAACTCAATCGATCTTCAAAAGGGAGTTTCATAAGTTAATTTTTTAAACGTACGGTCCATTCAAATTCAAAGCTTGATACCACAGTATAGTCTTGGTTTACTCCTTTGGAAGTTAACCAAAAAGTTTGTGGTTCCTCAGAGTTGAGCAGCTTTTCAAAGGCATCGTCAATGATCCGGCCGGCCTCACAGGTAAAATGCAATTTTCCTCTAGCTTTTTTTGAAAAATTGGCACGGTTATTTAAAACCAGCATGGAAACCTTACGATTGTGCTGCTTGATGGCTTTCATGACTAAAACACCTGTAGCCAATTCTGCTGCCATCCCCTGCACTGCCCAAAACATAGAATTAAAGGGGTTTTGATTAATCCAACGGTGGACTACTTTCGTTTTACAAAACCCTTCCGCTATTTTTACCACTCGAACACCGCACCACCAGGCTGAGGGTAACTTAAAGAAAGTGAAAAAATTCAGTCTCGTCGGTGTAAAATTCATGTCAGTGCATCAAGGTCGAAGCCTCAATATAGTCTAAATCAAAAACTTCTGCAATTTCCTTGTAAACGACCTTGCCCTGAGCGATATTGAGCCCCTTGGCTAAGGCTTCGTTTTCTTGACAGGCTTTTTTCCATCCTTTATTTGCGAGCTGTAAGGCATAACTCAAGGTAGCATTCGTCAAGGCAGTAGTTGAAGTATTGGGCACAGCCCCGGGCATATTGGTTACTGCGTAATGAATGATCCCTTCTTTAATCCGTATGGGAGCTTCATGGGTAGTGGGTTCACTGGTTTCAAAACAGCCCCCTTGGTCAATGGCAACATCTACCAAAACGGTACCGGGCATCATTTTAGACAACATTTCTTTTCGGATTAATTTAGGAGCTTTCGAACCGGGAATCAATACCGTTCCAATGATCAGATGAGACCGTTTAAGCTCTTCTTCAATGGTATAGGAATTGGAGTAAACGGGTGTAACATTCGCTGGCATGATGCTTTCCAATTCCCGTAATCGATCTAGATTGGTATCTAAAATGGTAACATTAGCGCCTAAACCGGCAGCCATACGAGCCGCTTCTGTTCCCGAGACTCCCCCACCGATTACCATCACATTGGCAGGCTGAACCCCAGTTACCCCACCCAGTAAAATACCAAATCCACCCAAAGGCTTTTCAAGGTATTTGGCTCCCTCTTGTGTGGCCATTCGTCCGGCTACCTCTGACATGGGTATCAACAGGGGCAATTTGCCCTTCTCCTCTACGGTCTCATAAGCCAGACAAATCGCCTTGCTTTGTATCATTGCTTGAGTCAGTAACGCACTGGAAGCGAAATGAAAATAGGTAAACAACAATTGGTTCTCTTGAATCAATGCGTATTCAGCTTCTATCGGTTCTTTAACTTTAATGATCATTTCCGAATGCTGGTAAATGGATTCTATATCAGGAGCCATTTGACATCCTACTTCAAGGTATTCCTCATCGGTAATACCGCTGAGTAAACCTGCTCCTTGTTGAATGCTGACTTGATGTCCTGAGCGCATGAGGGTTAAGGCTCCCGCTGGGGTTAATCCAACTCTAGCCTCCTGGGGTTTAATTTCTTTTGGGACTCCTATTTTCATAGCGTAAAGGTTAATTGAAATACCTGTCGAAGATAAAAATTAACTATCGATTTCCCGTAATAAGGTTAGTTGAAAATAAACTTTTTGCTAATTTTAAAAGACCAAATCTTGAACGATGAAATACTTTAACAAAACCCGAACCATTGAGCAAAAAGTGACCGACAGAGAGGTCCTTCTCAACCTGAGCCAACAGACCGAATTACTGAAGGCGATACTCGAAGAACTTAAAAGAATGAATACAAAAAAAACTCCGTTTAACAACGGAGTTTTTTTTGTGATCGCGATAGGATTCGAACCTATGACCGTCTGCTTAGAAGGCAGATGCTCTATCCAGCTGAGCTACGCGACCTTATGTCGGTTGCTTATTAAGCCTTTCGATTCTTAATAAACGGTTGCAAATATAAATCTAATTTATAAAAAATGGACAGTTTTACTAAAAAGGTGGCCCATAGTCATTCTAAGTATTTTAATTCGATCTGATACTCGTTTGGAGGCGGCTGTATTTTTTGCTAAAGTTTAAAGTTGAACCCTTCATCAATTTTTTGATTGTATTTTTCTTCGTCAAATTTGTATAAAAAAGCTCCCTTTTTTGAGGTGGTTTTATCTTTTTCTTCTAAACGAATTAATATCTCCAAAGCATTGATTTTATTGATGAAATTTCTTTTGTCCAATTTTTCATTGAGAATGGATTCATACAGATCTTGAAGTTGTCTCATGGTAAATTTTTCTGGAAGCAACTCAAATCCAATGGGATTCGTCAGCGCCTTTCGCTTGAGCCGTTCCAGCGCCTCTGCAATCATTTGCTGATGATCAAAAATGGGGGTAGGCGCTTGAGACAATGAAAACCACTGGGCATGATGCGCTTTGTTGAGTTTAAAATCGTGTTGTGCAATATTTATCAAAGCAAAAAATGCGACTGAAATTGTCCGTTCAACAGGATCTCTCCCCAGCTCGCTATAGGAGGATACTTGCTCCATATAGATGCTGTCCAAACCGGTCAATTCATGGAGCACTCGGTTGGCCGCTTGATCCAGGGTTTCATTCTTTTTTAAAAACCCTCCCATCAAGGACCAAGCACCTTTTTGTGGTTCAAAATCTCTTTTAATTAAAAGAATTTTTAGGCCCTCACGGTCAAATCCAAAAATTACACTATCAACTGCTACGAGTACCTTATCCTCTGAATTATAATGCCGTATTAGACTCATCGGCGGGTTGATTTGGATGGTTTAAAGCTATGGAATGTCATATGTAAAGGTACCTTCAATTTTGTCTAACTTAATAAAAAAAAACAGTTGCTCTTGGAACTTTTTCAAATATGTGTTAATTTAA
>JALQVM010000039.1 GCA_023263685.1 Flavobacteriaceae bacterium
CAACCGCCTGCATCACGTGTAATGAAGGGGCTCCCCTGGCCGCTGTGAGTGACTTCCCCATCGAGGTTATTGTCGGGCCGGAGTTTTTGACTGGGAGCTCGCGCATGAAGGCCGGTACAGCTCAAAAGTTGATCCTTAACATGATCACCACCTCTACCATGATCCAATTGGGACATGTCAAAGGCAATAAAATGGTGGACATGCAATTGACCAACAACAAGCTTGTTGGGCGTGCCGTACGCATAGTGATGGAGGAGCTTAACGTATCCTTACCCATCGCACAGGATTTATTAAAACAACATAAAAATGTTCGGAATGCAATAAATGCATACCTAAAAGCCTAGTTTTAAAAGGGATTTTTAATTAAAACTAAATTATTTATACAGTAACGCAAGTCTACTTTATCCTCTAAAAACTTCCCTATCTTTGTTTGAGAAAGTAAAACGATGAACAAACCCTTGTTATTTAAAGGCCTTAAAAAAATGAGCTTGTTTTTGCTCTGTTGTTTTATCGGTCCGGTAGTGGTGCATCAGGCATTTAAAAATCAGGAGCATCACCTTTATATGCCTGTGTTGATTTTAGGAATCCTTTTTCTAATGACCGCCTTTTATTACGGTTTTACAGGTATCCGAACTTTGGTCAGTGCACTTTTAGGAGAACGCAAAACAAAACTTTAAAGAATCGATTGCGTGCTAGCAGGAGACCCCTTATCTTTGCGCAGCATTGAACCCAACTATGATTGAAATTCGTTTTCCAGACCAGTCTGTCCGCTCCTACCCTGCGGGAACCACTCCTTTTGAAGTCGCTCAAAGCATTAGTGAAGGACTGGCGCGTAATGTACTCTCTGCCAAGTTTAATCAGCAAACCGTAGAGGCAACTACCCCACTAAAAGAGGATGGAGATCTTCAGCTCTTTACTTGGAATGATAAAGAAGGTAAAACCGCCTTTTGGCATTCCTCTGCTCACCTGCTGGCACAAGCCCTGTTGGCCCTTTATCCAGACTGTAAATTGACCATTGGACCCGCCATAGAAAACGGGTTTTACTACGATGCTGATTTTGGTCAGCACAGCTTGACTGAAAAAGATTTAAGCGCCATTGAAAAGAAAATGCTGGAGTTTGCTAGGGAAAAATTTGAATTTAACATGCGCTCAAGCAGCAAAGCAGAAGCCCTCGCCTACTACCAAAAGCAAAACAATCCCTACAAAATAGAATTGATCGAAAATTTGGAAGACGGCACCATTACCTTTTGTGATCATGCCGACTTTACCGACCTGTGTCGCGGAGGACATATCCCCCAAACAGGAGTGATCAAAGCCATCAAATTGACCAATGTAGCTGGAGCCTATTGGCGAGGAGACGAAACCAAACCCCAACTGACACGGATTTACGGAATTTCCTTCCCCAAACAAAAAGAGCTAACCGAATACCTCGAACGGGTGGAAGAAGCAAAAAAGCGGGATCATCGCAAGCTGGGTAAAGAATTGGATCTGTTTACTTTTTCCCAAAAAGTGGGTCAGGGATTGCCGCTCTGGCTGCCCAAGGGAGCAGCCCTACGGGATCGTTTGGAAAATTTCTTAAAAAAAGCGCAAGCCAAAGCGGGATACGAACAGGTCATCTCTCCTCATATTGGAAACAAAGAGCTCTACATGACCTCAGGACATTATGAAAAATACGGTGCAGACAGTTTTCAACCCATACATACTCCAGCGGAAGGCGAAGAGTTTTTGTTGAAACCCATGAACTGTCCCCACCACTGTGAGATTTACAAAGCCAAACCCTGGAGTTACCGCGACCTTCCCAAACGCTATGCCGAATTTGGTACCGTATACCGTTACGAACAAAGCGGCGAATTACACGGACTGACGCGTGTTCGTGGATTTACGCAAGACGACGCCCATATTTTCTGCATGCCAGAACAATTGGATGAAGAGTTTAAAAAAGTAATTGATTTAGTGCTGTATGTATTCAGCTCATTGGGTTTTGAAGATTTTACGGCTCAGGTTTCCTTACGAGATCCAGAAAAACCAGAAAAATACATCGGTTCGGCTAAAAATTGGGAACTTGCTGAGGAAGCTATCTTAAATGCTGCCAAAGAAAAAAACCTCGATTATGTAATCGAAACGGGGGAAGCTGCTTTTTATGGACCCAAGTTGGATTTTATGGTTAAAGATGCTTTGGGACGTCAGTGGCAATTGGGAACCATACAAGTGGACTACAACCTGCCCGAACGCTTTGATTTACAGTACAAAGGCAGTGACAACGAACTTCATAGACCCGTGATGATTCACCGCGCCCCCTTTGGAAGCATGGAACGTTTTGTTGCTATTTTATTGGAACACACAGGTGGAAACTTTCCGCTTTGGTTAATGCCTACTCAAGTAAATATTTTGTGTGTAAGTGAAAAATACAAAAATTACGCTCAAAAAGTTTTAAATTTCTTGGAAAATCACGAAATTCGCGCCCTCTTAGATGATCGAAATGAGACCATTGGAAAGAAAATTCGTGAATCTGAACTAACCAAAGTTCCCTACATGATCATTCTAGGAGAAAAAGAAGCCACTGAAGATACGGTATCTTTACGCAAGCATTCTGAGGGCGACTTAGGTAGTTTTAGCTTGGAAGAAGTGGCGGAAAAATTGGGAAGTGAAATTAACAGTAGCCAAGCTACTTTTAAAGTATAATTTAAAAAAAAGAAGACATAGCAATACGTAGACGAAGAACGAATCGCCCAGGTAGGGTAATTAAAGTAGACCTCCACCGCATTAATCAAAAAATTACTGCACCAGAGGTCCGACTCGTTGGTGATAATGTAGAAATAGGTGTATATCCGCTCAGAAAGGCCTTGGCCTTGGCTGAAGAAATCGGATTGGACCTGGTCGAAATCTCTCCTAATGCTTCGCCTCCTGTTTGCAAAATCTTAGAATATAAAAAGTTTTTATACGAACAAAAGAAACGTGAAAAGGCCCTAAAAGCAAAAACGAGTAAAATCGTCATCAAGGAAATTCGCTTTGGTCCAAACACGGATGAACACGATTATGAATTTAAAAAGAAACACGCAGAAAAGTTTCTAAAAGAAGGAGCCAAGTTAAAGGCCTTCGTATTCTTTAAGGGTCGTTCCATCGTATTCAAAGAAAAAGGTCAAATTTTGTTGCTTCGTTTGGCACAAGATTTAGAAGAATTAGGAAAAGTAGAACAAATGCCAATTTTGGAAGGGAAAAAGATGACCATCTTTATCGCGCCAAAGAAAAAATAAAAAAAGGAGTCATGCCAAAAATGAAAACAAAATCGAGTGCTAAAAAGCGTTTTAAACTTACCGGTAGTGGTAAAATAAAGCGTAAGCACGCGTTTAAGAGTCACATCTTAACCAAAAAATCAAAAAAACGCAAGCTCAAGTTAACCCACAGTGGTTTGGTTGACAAAAGCGATGTAAACAACATCAAAGAGCAATTGCGCTTAACATAATTTAGGTTCACCCAATTATTAACCCGAAGTCAGGCCTAAAAGTGTAGCAATACCGCCTCCTTCAAAAATCAATTAAAATGCCAAGATCAGTAAATTCAGTAGCCTCAAGGGCAAGAAGAAAAAAAATTCTAAAGCAAGCAAAAGGCTTTTTCGGTCGTCGTAAAAACGTATGGACCGTTGCCAAAAATGCCGTTGATAAAGCCATGCTTTATGCTTACAGAGACCGCAAAACCAAAAAACGCAACTTTAGAGCGTTGTGGATTGCACGTATCAATGCTGCGGCACGTCTCAACGGAATGTCCTACAGCCAGTTCATGGGCAAGGTTAAAGCGAACGATATTCAGCTCAACAGGAAAGTACTCGCTGACCTAGCAATGAATCATCCCGAAGCTTTTAAAGCTGTAGTTGATAAAATCAAATAAATTTAAAACTACCTTCGGGTAGTTTTTTTTACTCCCTAGCGATGTACACTATCTATCACAACCCTAGATGTAGAAAGTCTAGAGAAGCTCTACAATACCTGAATGAGCAAGGAGCAGCGCTGAAAATTGTAAATTACTTTAATGAACCCTTTACCAAAGAAACGCTTAAAACTGTTCTAGACCAACTGGGTATACCACCCAGTGAACTTGTTCGAAAAAATGAAAACGATTGGAAAGCCATTCCCAACCGGAATGAACTCAGCCAAGAGGAAATAGTAGAGGTGTTGGTTCAATTCCCAAAAACGATAGAACGACCTATCGTAACCTATAAGGATAAAGGGGTCCTTGCCCGTCCTTTAGAAAAACTTATCTTTTTTTGGAACAACCATTAAACCAAAACATTTTTGAATAGTCAAAGGGCTTTAAAATCAACTATGAAAAATATATTCTTAGCACTAATCCTTATAGGATTGACCCCAAAACTTTATGCTCAAAGACCCCAAGTTGGAGGACCGGGCAACTTTACCAAACTTAAAATTGAAGGTGCAGTGATCGATAAGGAAACTCAAGAACCTCTCGAATACGCTACCATTTCATTGGTAAATGAACGTTTCCCCGAACGTATACAAGGGGGAATCACCGACACTAAAGGGAAGTTTAATTTGGAAGTCTTTCCCGGGAAATACGATGTTACGGTAGAATACATTGGATTTGATAAAATTACCCTTAAGGATAAAATGATTCAAAGCAATGAAGACTTGGGAACCTTTCAATTGGAAATTGCCGCTGAAGCCTTGGAAGGTGTAGAGCTGGTAGGCGAACGAACAGAAGTTGAAATCCGACTGGACAAACGAATTTACAATGTTGGGAAAGATATTACGGTTCGCGGAGGTTCCGTTGCCGATGTATTGGATAACGTTCCATCGGTTTCGGTAGACGTAGAAGGAAATGTAGCGCTAAGAGGAAATGAAAACGTTCGAATTTTAATCAACGGTAAACCCTCAGGCCTGGTCGGACTTTCAGGTCCTCAAGGCTTGCGATCCTTACCTGCAGAATCCATAGAAAAGGTTGAGGTAGTTACTTCTCCCTCGGCACGCTATGAGGCTTCAGGTACGGCAGGAATATTAAATATAATCCTAAAAAAAGAAGAACTGGAAGGATTTAATGGTTCCTTTATCGTCAACGGAGGACTGCCAACTACCTACGGTGGAAACGCAACTTTAAATTGGAGAACCAAAAAAATGAATATTTTCAGTACCACTTCCTTAAGAAATTCTGAATCGAGAGGTGGCGGTATTTTTGAAAGCGAAAATTTCAATCCCGTTAGTTTTGTCAATGAAGACAGAGACTATCAACGCAATCGAAACAGTGTCTTTTTTAACCTCGGTGCCGAATATTATTTTGATGATAAAACTTCACTAGTTGTAAGTGGCTTTGTAAGAAAAAGTAATAATGAGAGTAACAATACTACTGAAATTGACAATCTAAATTCCGCAGGGGTAGTGATTGATCAGTTCGGTCGCTATCAGTTTGAAGAAGAATTGGATAATTCACAACAGCTTACTGCCAATTTTACCAAAAAATTCGACGATAAGGGGCATGAATTGATAATCGAATTTCAAACGGAGGCTAGCGGTGAAAATGAAAGCGACCTGGCAGAAAACACGCGTACGTTCAACCAGGAATCCGATACCACCGAAGATCAAAAAAGAACGCTGTTACAGATGGATTACGTATGGCCTGTAAATGAAAACACTCAATTTGAATTGGGATATCGTGGAGACTATAGTTTTCAAGAAACCGATTATAATGTGTTTGATTTATTGGATAGTGGAAGAACAGTCAACAACCAATTGACTAATTTCTTAGGGTTTACACAAAATGTAAATGCGGCCTATACCCAATTTGGTCAAAAAATAGACAAGTTTTCCTACCTCATGGGACTTCGTATGGAAAAGACCCATATAGAAATCGACCAAAAAACGGCTGATATCTATAAAGAAAAAGACTATTTAGATTGGTTCCCTACCCTTAATTTCTCGTTTGAGTTTACGGAAAAAGAAAACATTACCTTAGGGTATAGCCGCCGAATCAGTCGACCAAGATCATGGTCTCTGAACCCTTTCAGATCTTTAACAAGTTTGACTTTCTTTAGACAAGGAAATCCTGATTTGGACCCCTCCTATTCCAACCTATTTGATTTCGGCTATCTCAAACGTTGGGATAAGTTCACCTTTAATGGTTCTGTTTATTATCAAAAAGCAACCCAAGTCATTGAACGCATTACGGAATCAACAGGAGCCTTTGTTGTAGTCAGTGAGGATCCCTTGATAGAATTACCTGAATTCCGGTCAACCTCGGTGAATATTTCAGAAAATATTCGAACCGGAACAGAATTTACTCTTACCTATACTCCGAAACGCAAAGTGCGTATAAGCGGTAACTTTAATATTTTTAACTCGGAAACCATCGGTTCATATAAAGGGATTGCCTTGGATCGAGAAATTGTGAGTTGGTTTGCTCGAATCAACAGTAGTTTCCCGCTTCCCTTTGGAATCAATACCCAACTCAATGGATTTTACTTTGGTCCTAGAGCCAATGCCCAAACCGAATCCAAGGGCGTAGTCCAGTTTTCTGGAGCTTTAAACAAACCGATGTTTAATGATAAGGCCACATTATCGTTTAGAGTGAGTGATATTTTAAACTCATCCAGAAGAAAAAGTACTACCGAAACAGCAGATTTCCGAAACTACACAGAGTTTCAATGGAGACAACCCAGCTACATCTTTACTTTTACCTATCGTATAAACGAACGTAAGATGGACAGACGAAGAAACAACCGTGGAGGCCAGTTTGATGGTGGTGGTGGAGAAGAACCTGAATTCTAAAAACTAAAAAGGGGCTTAAAAGCCCCTTTTTTTTATTTTGTTTGTTTATCCTCTACAGTTCCTTTGTTTCTTCCGTATTTGAGGTACTCTCTAAAAGCCCCAATCAACCAATAAGGTATCACGAACGTCAGTAAAAAGATCATCAACCAAAAACCAATGGTCAAGATGGTTAAAAAAGAAATAAATCCGAGGTATTGATCAAATTCAAACATGTGGTTGTTTTAGGATTCAAAAATAATCATTTTTTTCAGTTTTTTAAATTGAAAATGACTTTCCCACTCCTTTTTTTTAAAAAAAGTTAGTCGGGTAAATTGGGTTTCTTTCAAACCTAGTATTTTTGTCTAAAATCCAATCGTATGGAATACCGAATTGAAAAGGATACACTAGGGGAAGTACAGGTTCCCAAAAACGTATATTGGGGCGCCCAAACAGAGCGCTCTCGAACAAATTTTAAAATTGGCTCCTCGGCCTCTATGCCCATAGAAATTGTTTACGGCTTTGCTTACCTCAAAAAAGCGGCAGCCTATACCAATCACAAACTCGGTGTTTTAGATCAATCTAAGAGAGATCTAATCGCCCAAGTATGTGATGAAATTTTAGCGGGAACCCATGACGATCAATTTCCCCTTGTCATCTGGCAAACCGGTTCTGGAACACAGAGCAACATGAACGTAAACGAAGTAATAGCAAATCGGGCTCATGTACTTGCGGGAAATCCCTTGGGAGAGGGAGAGAAAACACTCGCACCCAACGACGACGTGAATAAATCTCAATCTTCCAACGATACCTTTCCCACGGGCATGCATATTGCTGCCTACAAAATGGTGGTAGAAACAACCCTCCCTGGGGTACAAAAGCTCAGAGATGCCTTGCATCAAAAAGCGGAAGCTTTTAAAAATGTGGTTAAAATCGGGCGCACCCATTTGATGGATGCTACTCCCCTAACGTTGGGTCAAGAATTTTCAGGATACGTCTCTCAATTGGACCACGGCCTAAGAGCCTTACAAAACACTATGGATCATTTGTCTGAATTGGCTTTGGGAGGAACAGCCGTTGGTACCGGTATTAATACCCCTGCAGGATATGCTACTGAGGTCGCTAGCTTCATTGCTGAATTTACAGGGCTTCCTTTTAAAACTGCGGACAATAAATTTGAGGCTTTGGCAGCTCATGATGCCATAGTAGAGACCCACGGCGCTTTAAAACAGTTGGCCGTATCGCTTAACAAAATTGCAAACGACATCAGGCTTATGGCATCGGGTCCTCGGTCGGGTATTGGAGAATTAATTATTCCAGCAAATGAACCCGGGAGCTCCATCATGCCAGGAAAGGTTAATCCTACCCAATGTGAAGCATTGACCATGGTGTGTGCTCAAGTAATGGGGAATGATGTTGCCATTACCGTAGCTGGTACGCAAGGACATTATGAGTTAAATGTATTCAAACCCCTTATGGCAGCGAACATACTCCAGTCGGCACGTTTACTCGGAGATGCCTGTGTGAGTTTTACGGACAATTGTGTCTTAGGCATAGAGCCAAACCACAATAGAATCAATGAGTTGGTTCAAAATTCGTTGATGCTCGTCACCGCATTAAATACGAAAATTGGATATTACAAAGCTGCTGAAATCGCAAATAAAGCTCATAAAGAAGGCAGTACGCTAAAAGAGGCCAGTTTAGCCTTAGGGTACCTAACCGAAGAAGAATTTAATTCTTGGGTACGCCCCGAAGACATGACAGGCAATGGTTGATCCACTTGAATTTAGGCCCTATCAAACCCGTGATGCTACTGATTTCAAAGCCCTCAATGTAGAATGGTTGACAACCTATTTTGAAGTAGAACCCTATGATGAATTGGTTTTAAGCCATCCCCAAACTCAAATCATCGATCCCGGAGGGAGTATTTTTATGGTCCTTAAAGAAGGAAAAACAATTGGCACCTTTGCCTTTATTAAAAAAGAGGAGGGCTGCTATGAATTTAGTAAAATGGCCGTTACTCCAAAGCAACGCAATAAAGGATATGGTAATTTGATGATGCAATTTGCCATACGCTACGCCGAACAACACCATTGGAAGTCCTTAATCTTGTATTCAAGTACCGTTTTAGAAAATTCTATTTACTTGTATAGAAAGTACGGCTTTGAGGAGGTTCCTATGGAGGCTGGAATCAACTACGCCAGAGGAAACATTAAAATGGAATTGAGGTTAGATAGTTAGTCTCTCGTAAGTTTTCTGTATTGAATGCGTTTGGGCATCAAGTCTTGTCCTAAGCGTTTCTTTTTATTTTCCTCATAATCCGAAAAAGATCCCTCAAAGAAATACACGGAAGAATTGCCTTCAAAAGCTAAAATATGGGTACAAATACGGTCTAAAAACCAACGATCGTGAGAAATAACCACAGCACATCCTGCAAAATTTTCCAAACCTTCTTCCAAGGCTCTTAGGGTATTGACATCTAAATCGTTCGTCGGCTCATCCAGCAACAAAACATTTCCTTCTTCCTTGAGGGTCATGGCTAGATGTAAGCGGTTGCGTTCTCCACCAGAAAGCGTAGCTACTTTTTTATTTTGTTCACTCCCGCTAAAATTGAATCGGCTTAAAAAAGCTCTGGAGTTTACCTGTCTACCGCCTAATAAGATGAGCTCTTGTTCGTCACTAAAGTTTTGCCAAATTGTTTTTTCAGCATCTATATTGGAGTGAGACTGATCAACATAGGCGATTTTAACCGTATCCCCTACGGTAAAACTCCCAGCATCCGCTTGCTCTTCTCCCATTATCATTCTAAAAACTGTGGACTTTCCTGCCCCATTAGGACCGATTACCCCTACAATTCCAGCCTGAGGAAGTACAAAATTCAAGTCGTCGTATAAGAGTTTATCCCCGAAAGCTTTAGATACATTTTTTGCTTCAATTACATTCGTTCCCAGTCTAGGTCCGTTGGGAATAAAAATTTCCAACTTCTCATCCACCTGTTTCTGGTCTTGACTCATCAACTTGTCGTAATTAGACAAACGGGCTTTTTGTTTACTCTGACGTCCTTTAGGAGCCATACGTACCCATTCTAATTCGCGCTCCAGAGTTTTTTGTCGCTTCGAAGCCTGCTTTTGCTCTTGGGCCAAACGTTTGGATTTTTGATCCAACCAAGAAGAATAATTTCCTTTCCAAGGAATCCCCTCTCCCCGATCCAACTCTAAAATCCAACCTGCTACATTATCCAGAAAATAGCGATCGTGTGTTACTGCAATAACCGTTCCTTGATATTGTGCCAAATGATGCTCTAGCCAATGAACCGACTCCGCATCCAGGTGGTTGGTTGGCTCATCGAGTAACAACACATCGGGTTTTTGAAGCAACAAACGGCATAAAGCTACCCGTCTACGTTCCCCCCCAGATAAGACCCCAATTTTTTGATCCGCAGCTGGTGTGCGCAATGCATCCATGGCGATTTCCAATTGCGTTTCTAACTCCCAGGCATTGGAGGCGTCTATTTGATCTTGCAATTGCGCTTGACGGTCCATGAGTTCTTGCATTTTATCTGCGTTCTCATAGACTTCGGGTAGGGCAAATTGATCGTTAATCCGGTTGTATTCATCCAGTATGGCAACCGTTGCAGCAGCACCCTCTTTGACCACCTCCAGAACGGTTTTATCGTCGTCCAGCTGAGGTTCTTGCTCAAGATAGCCTACTGTGTACCCTTTAGAAAATACTACATCGCCTTGAAAATTCGTATCGAGACCGGCGATAATCTTAAGTAAGGTTGATTTACCAGAACCGTTGAGCCCTAAAATTCCAATTTTAGCGCCATAAAAAAAGCTTAAATAAATATTTTTTAATACGGGTTGATTCGCACTGGGATAGGTTTTACTTACCCCATTCATTGAAAAAATTACTTTTTTATCGTCAGCCATCTAAATTCTCCCTTTTAATGCATTAAAAGCCCAGGCCAAAACATAAAAGCCAACCCCCGCTATCGAGAAACCAATAGCATATTCAGGATATTTGAGCAGCCCAATTAAAATCAAAGCTGTTCCTATGAGTGCCATTACTAAGGCGGTATAACCGAAGATTTTGTTTTTATTTAAGCTCATGGTATGAATGCAAAAAACAAATATCGAACTTTTATTTAAAACCCTCCCTATAGAAATTAGTACTTTCGTAGTTCAGAATGTTTTCGAATGAAACTAGAAGAAGAAATAAATAAAGATGCTATCAAAATGGCTTGGGCAAAACTGGAAGGCCTAGTCAGAAAAAATAAACTTGGAGGGGGTAAAGAGCGCTTAAAAAAACTGGAAGAAAAAGGAAAACTGAGTGCAAGAAAACGAATCAATCTTTTGGTGGATAACCCGGAGGAGGTATTGGAAATAGGAGTGCTTGCCGCTGAAAACATGTACCAAGAATACGGGGGTTGCCCCTCTGCTGGGGTGGTGGTCGTCCTTGGGAAAATTGCAGGCAAGCCCTGTGTAATTGTTGCCAATGACGCAACCGTTAAGGCTGGAGCGTGGTTTCCGATGACGGCCAAAAAGAATTTAAGAGCCCAAGAGATCGCAATGCAAAATCGCATTCCCATCATCTATTTGGTGGATAGTGCCGGTATTTTTCTCCCCTTACAAGATCAAATTTTTGCAGACAAAGACGATTTTGGTCGAATTTTTAGAAACAATGCCCGTATGAGCAGTATGGGAATTGTTCAAATCGCTGCAATCATGGGAAGTTGTGTAGCCGGAGGGGCCTACCTTCCCATCATGTCAGACGAATCCATTATCGTAGAAAAAACGGGAAGTATCTTTCTCGCAGGGAGCTATCTGGTCAAGGCGGCCATAGGGGAAGAAATTGACAATGAGACCTTGGGCGGCGCCGAAACGCATAGTGGCATCAGTGGAGTTACAGACTACAAGGTGAAAGACGATGCTTCAGCCCTCAAAAAAATTAGAAGTTTAGTCGAAAAAATAGGGGACAGACCCAAGGCTGGATTTAAAAGAGCAGACGCGCAACAGCCCACAATTCCCTTAGAAGAAATTTATGGATGCCTACCTAAAGTGAGCAATCAACCCTACTATACGTATAAGCTACTTGACCATTTGGTCGATGCTAATTCTATGGACGAGTATAAGAAAGAATACGGTCAAACCCTTATCACTACCTATGCAAAAATAGAGGGATGGTCTGTTGGAATTGTGGCAAATCAGCGGAAAGTAGTCAAAAGTAAAAAGGGTGAAATGCAATTTGGAGGAGTCATTTACGGGGATGCCGCAGATAAAGCAACCCGTTTTATCGCCAATTGCAACCAACGCAACATCCCCTTAGTATTTCTTCAAGACGTAACCGGATTTATGGTAGGAAGCAAAGCGGAGCATGGAGGAATCATTAAAGACGGAGCGAAAATGGTAAATGCAGTAGCCAACTCTGTGGTTCCGAAATTTACTGTAGTTGTAGGAAATTCTTTTGGTGCAGGTAACTACGCCATGTGTGGGCGCTCATTTGATCCTCGGTTAATGGTAGCGTGGCCCACAGCAAAAATTGCCGTGATGGGAGGAGCGCAAGCCTCAAATGTTTTAGTGCAAATTGAAAAAGCTACTTCAAAAAAAGAAGGCCAGAAAAACCAGGAGCTCAAAGAAGAAGAGCTACAAAAAGAAATTCAATCCCGTTACGAAGAAAAAACAGAAATTTTACATGCGGCCTCCCAACTTTGGGTAGACGCTGTAATCGATCCTACAGCAACCAGAAAGTGGATCAGTACAGGAATTGAAGCAGCTAACGAATCCCCAACGGACGAAAAATTCAATATGGGAATCCTACAGGTCTAAGGTTTGTAGTGGCTCCAATGCCAGTGTTTGTTTCCGTTTAATTTTTCCACTATCTGTTTCAATAAAATCAGGAAAAATCAAGACTTGCCTAGGACATTCATACGCCTCCAATCGATCGAAGGATTTTATTTTTTCGACTAAGCTCTCCACATTCAGTGTTTTGGAGTAGCGCAAGGCAAGGACAACCTTTTGTCCAAGTTCTTTGTCTTCCCTGCCTCCAATAAAAAAATGCGTGGACAGTACCTCCGACAGTTTTCGTTCTATTTGCTGTGGATGCAATTTTACTCCTCCAGAATTAATCACCTCATCCACCCGACCAATCAGTCGAAAACGCCCTTCCTCTAATAGCTCAATGGCGTCATTGGTCACAAAGTGATTTACCTGAAGAAGTTCAGCATTGGCTATCAAACATTGACCTTGTTTGGATTGCATACGCCAGCAACCTTGTTTGATGCTGATAACGATGCTGCACGTGAAGCAGCATTGAATTCAGCTCTGAAATCTTTAAATGAGTATTTAGCAGAGCCAATCGAAAATGTCGTTACACAAATATTTTCTGATTGGCTCCCCTGAAAACATTTCACACATTTAATCTCCTCATCCCTATTCTTTCTCTCAAAACGTTTAATTTTTATAAAGAGACGTAG
>JALQVM010000003.1 GCA_023263685.1 Flavobacteriaceae bacterium
CCTATTATGTCCAACCCTGAAAATGTTTATCAGCTAGGACCCAATGCCTACGCAAAGCCAGCAACTGCTTTGAATATTTTAAGAGAAACGGTAATGGGGAGAGAGGCTTTTGACCATGCCTTTAAAACGTATGCCCAACGTTGGATGTTTAAACACCCTACTCCTGAAGACTTTTTCAGAACGATGGAGGACGCCTCAGCCATTGATTTGGATTGGTTTTGGCGCGGTTGGTTTTACTCTACAGATGTAGTGGATATAGGCGTAAAAAACTTGAAAAAATATTATTTCTCAGATACTCCAGACCAAAAAGCGAAAGAACGTTTAGAACAATTCGGATACGACTTACAAGAACTTCCCGAAATGGTCTTTAAAATTGATGAAGACAGTGAAGCTTTCGATCCTAATGCGACAAGCGAAAGTTCTTTAGGCGATTCGCAAATACTGAAAGATTACCTCAGAGAAAATGGATTGGAAGACAGTAAGATTCCCAATTATTTCTACGAAGTGGAATTTGAAAAACCAGGCGGATTGGTCATGCCGCTTATCGTAGAATATGCCTATGCGGATGGATCCAAAGAACGCGTAACCTATCCTGTTCAGTTGTGGAGAAAAAACGATGCCAGTGTCAAAAAAATAATCACCTCGGATAAGGAGTTGGTTGGTGTGACTGTAGATCCTGACAATGAGACCGCAGATGTAAATACGGAGAACAACAGTTGGCCTAAAAAAGAAGCCCCTTCTGATTTTGATAAATTTAAAGCCAAAATCAAAGGCTAATACTCAAAAAAAACGGTTGAATCTCCTCGTGATTTTCAACCGTTTTTTTATGAAACCTCCTATATTTGTTTAAAATCTAGTACATGCTATTATTCATCAGTGGAGCTGAGATCGTTTTTGTGTTTTTTATCGTTTTGCTTGTGTTTGGGGCAGATAAAATCCCTTCCATTGCACGAACTTTGGCAAAGGGAATGACTCAAGTGAGGCAAGCTACTAACGAAATTAAAAGCGAGATACAGAAAACGGTAGATTCTGATTTTGAAAATCCTACCAAGTCAATCGCCAGTGAATTTAAAAAAGAGGTAGAGGAAGTCAAAAAAGATTTCACAGACCTTGAAGATTCCATACGGAGGGATTTATAAGACTCTGCTCAGGGTAAGTCCGTCTCTCAAAGGCAGTAATGTAGTTTGAACCCTAGGATCATTTTTCAATTTGAGATTGTATTTTTGTAAAGCAACCGTGGCACGGTCGTTTGGGTCCGCCTCGTGGAGTACTTTGCCGCTCCACATTACGTTGTCTGAAAGGATCAAACCTCCCGGCTGCATCTTGGGTAGTACTGCTTCAAAATAGGCTTCGTAATTTTCTTTATCGGCATCAATAAAGACCAAATCAAAAGGACCTTGTAGGTGCGGTAAAACCTCTAGCGCTTTGCCTAGATGGCTTTTTATATTAGAGGCAAAGGGACTTTTTTTAAAAAAACGCTCTTGTATGCTTACCAATTCTTCATTACAATCAATGGTATGTAGGATGCCTTTTTCGGTCAAACCCTCTGCCAAACATAGAGTGGCATAGCCCGTATAGGTGCCAATTTCCACTATCTTTTGAGGTTGTACCAAATGCGACAACAAACTCAGTAGACGCCCTTGTAAGCGCCCACTCATCATTCTGGGTTGGAGTACTTTTTGATGCGTTTCTTTTTCTAATTGAACAAGGAGTTCGGGTAGGTCATCACTGTGAGAGGTGGCATAGGAAAACCAGGCTTCATTGATGCCTTCAGAGGTAAAGGGGGTATTAGTTTTTGGGGCGGGCATATTCGAAACGATCTACTAATTTAGGCAGTGCATAACCGTCCAATCCGTTGATGCTGACGATCTCTCCTTTGTCCAGCTGAACCCAACCATCGGTTCCCAAAAGCTCTTCTTGTATGTAAAGGTGTTCAATGCTTCCCACAATCAACAAGGTGTCATTTTCTGCAATTAAATATTCATTAACATACCGACATCCCATTTGAATTGGAGCATCCTGAACGTAAGGAGCCTCCCATCCCGCTTTCCGTTCTGGCTTAAGATGGGTTTGATCAAATTCAGAAATTTCTTCAGGATATTTTGCTGAGGTATGGTGGGCGTCTTTGATTTGAACTTTTGAAATGGAATTTAGGGTAAAAACTCCCGTTGATTTCATATTGGCATGGGAGTGTCTGGGCACGGTAGTGGGGCGTAAAATAAAACCTACCAAAGCTGGATTACTCCCTAAATGGACAACGGAACTAAAAACTGCGAGATTATCTACCCCAGAAGGAGAGGTTGTGCCGAGCAGATGGGCAGATTTATATCCTGTAACACTATTCATGAGATTCAGCCTGTAAATTTTTGACAGCTCCTCAAGGGCTGATTTTTCAAAGTGATGCATATTTTTTATTCAAAGATACTCAAAGATACGGCAGGGCTTGACTAGCGATTTGATTTCTTGTCAAATTGAAGCACGAAATAAATAATTACGACAACAGCCAATACGAGTAGTCCGATGTAACTGTAGTGATCGGCGAGTTTTCCAGAAGCAAGAAAGCCTTTTAAAATTTCACCGTCTAGAATAGAGATGAATAGAGCGAGGGGGAGTAATAATAATAAAAATCTTAATTTTTTCAAACGGTTCATTTATATTAGCAAGAAGACAAATCTAAAGATTGATTCCTTAAATTTATAAAACTTATAATTAAGCTTATGATTTTACTCCCTACCATTTTATACTTTTTGATGAGTTTACCTGTTCAAACAACTGCGATTGAGGGAACTTGGATTACTCAAGACGACGAAACAGGAAAACAAAAATCTGAAGTCCTGATTTATAAGCAGGACGGAAAAATTTACGGTAAAATTACCCAGCTGCTCTTGCCGGAAGACAAGGGTAAAAAATGCGTGAATTGTAAAGGCACAAATAAAGATCAACCTATTGAAGGGATGGTAATTATCAAGGATCTACAACTTGAGGACAGCACCTGGGAAGACGGCACGATACTGGACCCCAAGTCAGGTAAGGTTTACGATTGTTATATCGAGTTTCAAGACCCCACTACACTAAAGGTTCGAGGGTTTTTAGGGTTTTCTCTTTTGGGGCGTACGCAAATTTGGAAACGGAAATAGGTTAAAATAAAACTGTCCAGTTGTGAAGACTGGACAGCTGATTAACTTAAACTAAAAACAAAAAATTAAAATAAAAGAACTAAAAATGCGTTTTCTTTAATTATAATTCAAAGTTATATCAATAACAGCGATATTTATTCAACAATAAAACTAAAAAAGCCATTTTTATTAAAAAATCAATAATTGGCTTCTAGACTTATAATTTTTCATTTTCAACTGTATTTTTATCTTAATTCTCAAAAAAGTGGGGTGATTTACAATATCTTTGCAGTCCCTGAAACAAAAAAATATAGGGTGTTTAGCTCAGTTGGTTTAGAGCGCTACCTTGACAGGGTAGAGGTCATAGGTTCGAATCCTATAACACCCACAAATCAACCTTATTTTTGATTGGAGTTTCCCTATTCTTTTTTAGATCCAAAAGCACGTATAGAATTGGAAATAAAAATAGAATTCAAGCCTTAAACTTTTTATATCTATTTTAGTCTAACAATGTATTATGTTTTCAATCAACCCTTCTATACCCTTCTATTTTTTTGAAAATTAATTTATTAATATGCCTGTTGGGAAATATTTTTTCCTGTCTTGTAATCACTTCCTATGGTCAGGACGTTCCCAAAATGAGGGCACATTACACTACTGAGAAAATTACCCTAGACGGTAACGATAAAGAAACGGTATGGTCTACCGTCCAAGCGGCACAAACCCGCTGGCAACATTTTCCGATGGAGTCTCAAGATATCGCGCAGCCGACGGAAGTAAAGGTCGTTTTTGATGATGAAAACCTTTATATTCTCTGCAAAGCGTATTCTCTATCAGATCAGTACATCACCCCCTCGTTACGAAGGGATTTTAGTGGGGGTGCCTCGGATAAAATCAATTTTGTGTTGGATACGTACAGCGACGGGATCAACGCCTATATGTTTGGCTCCAATCCCTTTGGGGTAAAAAGCGACTTGTTGGTCTCCAATGGAGGAATCGGAGAAGCAAAGGACGACATCAACCGAACATGGGATGTTGATTACAGTGTTGAAAGTGGCATATACGAGGGTTATTTTATCATGGAGATGAAGATCCCTTTTGGATCTATTAATTTTCCTGAGGGTACTAGCCAGTGGCGGTTTAATTTTTTTAGACTGGATACACAAACCAACCAAAGAACCACCTGGACTCGCATTCCTCAAGTGTACAAAGACTTTAATTTGGCCTTTATGGGCATCCTTGAATTCGATCGTCCTTTAGGAAAATCAAATGCACCGGTAGCAATAATCCCTTATTTAAATGGGATCACCAGTAACGATTTTACACCCGAAGGAAATGTACAGAATCTTAATGTTGGTGGGGATTTAAAAATCCCTATCAATAACGGCTTGAATTTAGATGTAACCCTTAATCCAGACTTTTCTCAAGTTGAAGTGGACGATGAAATCATCAATCTGACCCAGTTTGAAATTGTTTTGCCTGAAAAACGCCAATTCTTTTTGCAAAACAGCGATTTGTTTTCCAATTATGGAGCAGAACGAGCCGTGACCCCTTTTCTTACTCGACGTATTGGGGTTGCCCGAGATTTGGAAGGCAATAACATTCAAAACCGCATCCTTGCAGGGGCTCGCTTGAGTGGAAAATTGACCGATAAACTACGCCTCGGTTTTCTTAACATGCTTACCGACGAAGACCTAAAAAACAAAATCGCTTCCAACAACAATACGGTTCTTTCTGTACAGCAGAGTGTTTTTTCTAGGTCCAATTTAAAATTTTTATTAATCAACAGACAGCGCGTAAAATCCTACGACTTTTCAACAGACGAAGATCTCTACAACCGTATGATGGGGATCGAATACGATTTAAATTCAAAAGACAACATATGGAAAGGGCGCTTTTTTGCTTACAAATCTTTTACTCCAACAGAAAATGAAAACAGCCTAAGCGGTGGAGCCCAATTCAGTCGCGAAACACGCCATCAGAATATCAATTTGGAATACACCTTTATCGAAGAGGATTTTAAAGCCGACTTAGGATTGTTGCGTCGTATGGGGGTTTTGAAATTTTCCCCGTATTATAGTTATTTATTTTACCCTAAAAAAGGACGAATCAACACCCTTGAACTTCGCCAAAATCTTTGGCTGTGGGTAGATCCTAAAGGATCACAACCCTTAATCGAACGGACTTTACTGACCTCAGCGGAACTGACGTTTAAAGACCAAAGCAAATTGTCGGTTCGCTTTTTTAATAGAAAAGAATTTATTGCCAATCCGTTTGATCCAACAGGAATTCACCCTGAAACCCCTCTTTTAGGAAACCAATACTATTTTTCCCGCTCGGGGATGCTTCAATACAACTCGGACAGGAGAAAGAAATTGTCGTTTATTTCTAGTCAAAATTACGGGATGTTTTATGATGGATCAAAGTATTCTTTTACGAACAATTTCAGTTATCGCGTACAACCGCGTCTTGTAGCCAGCCTAAAATTAAATTACGATCGAATTGACCTTGGAAAAAACATTCCGCTGACCCATTTGTGGTTGGTGGGGCCAAAATTTGATTTTTCGTTTTCGAAATCTGTATTCTGGTCTACTAATATTCAATTGAGTTCCCAATCCGAAAATTTAGGATTTAACTCGAGATTTCAATGGCGCTTCAATTCGCTTTCAGACCTGTATATAGTCTACAATGACAATTACTATACCTACGATTCGCTAGTACCTCGTTTTAGGAGTTTAAATGTAAAGTTGACTTACTGGATATTTAAATAGCTGGACTTCCATTCGGGGGAACTGAATTGATTCTCCTCGACTCCCTTCTTTTCAGTCTGTTAAATATTGAATATCTTACTGCAAAACTTGGTGCGTATGACGAGCTATGTATTCAATCAATTGAGAGTGTACAGGTACACAACTGAAAAAGAAGTCGGACGTGCAGCAGCCCAAAAAGTAGCACTCCAAATCAATAAGACTATTGAAGAACAAGGCGAAGCAAGAATAATTTTAGCAACGGGTACTTCTCAATTTGAATTTTTAGCACAAGTACAACTTCTTCCTATTCAATGGAATCGTGTTACCATTTTTCATTTAGATGAGTATGTAGGACTGATGAGGGAGCATCCGGCGAGCTTTCAAAACTATTTAGCCTCGAGAATTATCAATCGAGTACAGCCTCAGCACGTTCACTATTTGAATGGTAATGCCCGTTCCATTGAAGACGAAATGAATCGTTACGCCCTTCTTTTAAATGAAAAACCTATCGATATAGCTTGTGTAGGTATTGGAGAAAACGGTCATCTGGCGTTCAACGATCCGGGAGTAGCTGATTTTAATGACCCCAAAGAGGTCAAGTGTGTCCCCTTGGATCTGGAGTGCAGGCAGCAGCAATATAACGAAGGTTGGTTTCCCTCATTAGAATCTGTTCCAAAAGAAGCCCTAACGCTTACTGTGCCTATGATCATGAAGGCAAAATATATAAGTTGCGTGGTGCCTCATCAAAGAAAAGCCAAAGCAGTTTCTAATGCATTGCAAGGGGCAATTAGCGAAAAGTGTCCGGCCTCCATCTTGCGTAACCACCCCAATGCAGTACTCTATACCGATCTTGATTCTGCTTCGCTACTTAACCTCACCTAATGGGTTTTTGGAACTTTTGGAGCGCTCTTTAAACGCCCTATAAAAGTTGTAGAATAACTGCTCCTTTCGATCAAAGCTACGCTGTTACAACTCAATTTTTTTATCCTAAGCATCGGATTAATTTTTATTTTTTAGTAAATAAGAAGGAACTTCTTTATCTTTTGCTATTCAAATCAACTAATATATGGCATCGAACAACGCTAAACGCTATTGGAGAACTAACTTAAAATACCTTGCTGTTCTTCTTTTAATCTGGTTTTCCGTTTCTTTTCTTTTCGGTATTGTCTTTGCGGAGACACTTAATCAATTTAGAATTGGAGGCTTTCCTCTCGGATTTTGGTTTGCCCATCAGGGAGCCATTTACGTTTTCGTCATTTTGATCTTTGTTTATGTGTATCTAATGAATCGCTTGGATAAAAAGTTTGATGTTGATGAGATTTAAAAACTAAGTTTATGAATGCACAGATTTGGACGTACCTGTTGGTTGGGGCGACCTTCCTTTTATACATTATTATTGCGATCATTTCCCGAGCCGGGTCAACTAAAGAATTTTATGTTGCCGGTGGCGGGGTAAGTCCCATTGCCAATGGTATGGCAACGGCTGCCGATTGGATGTCTGCCGCATCATTTTTATCCATGACAGGATTGATTGCATTTATGGGATTTTCTGGAGGACAATACCTCATGGGATGGACAGGAGGCTACGTACTGTTGGCTCTTTTATTGGCTCCTTATTTGAGGAAATTTGGAAAGTTTACCGTACCTGATTTTATTGGAGAACGTTATTATTCCAAAAATGCGCGACTCATTGCGTTGATTTGCGCCCTATTTGTTTCTTTTACTTATGTGGTAGGACAAATGAAAGGCGTAGGAGTTGCCTTTGCTCGTTTTCTAAACGTGCCCTTTGATACCGGGGTTCTTATTGGGATCGGGATTGTTTTTTTCTATGCTGTCTTAGGCGGAATGAAAGGAATTACCTACACCCAAGTAGCTCAGTTTTGTGTGTTAATTTTTGCCTTTACGGTACCTGCCATTTTTATATCTCTTCAAATGACGGGAAATCCCATTCCGCAATTGGGCTTTGGTTCTCGTGGACCGGACGGGGTATTTTTACTCGAAAAGCTCAATCAACTCTCAGTTGATTTAGGGTTTGATTCCTATACGGCAGTAGATCAAAATAATTTGGTCAATATGTTTTTTATTACCGGGGCATTAATGTTCGGTACTGCCGGATTGCCTCATGTTATTGTTCGGTTTTTTACTGTTCCTCGGGTAAAAGATGCACGTATCTCCGCAGGCTGGGCCTTATTGTTTATTGCAATTTTATATACAACTGCTCCGGCAGTGGCTGTTTTTGCCCGCACCAACATTTTAAATACCCTTTCAAATGCCTCCTATGAAGCTGTTCCCGAATGGTTTACCAATTGGGAAAGTACGGGACTGCTTTCTTTTGAGGACAAAAATCAAGATGGAATCATACAGTATGTAGCAGATCCTGTGGTCAACGAACTTCAAGTCGATCAAGACATTATTGTACTGGCAAATCCCGAAATAGCCAACCTCCCTGCTTGGGTAATTGGATTGGTAGTAGCGGGAGGTTTAGCTGCAGCACTTTCTACGGCAGCAGGCTTACTACTAGTTATATCAACTTCCATATCTCATGATTTATTAAAAAATTATTTGAGACCAGACATCAGCGAAAAAGGCGAACTGTATGCGGCTCGAATTGCGATTGCCGTAGCAGTTGTAGCAGCAGGTCTTGCTGGGATGAACCCTCCGGGCTTTGTAGCACAAGTTGTCGCCTTAGCTTTTGGATTAGCGGCTTCTTCCTTTTTTCCAGCCATAATTTTAGGTATATTCGATAAGCGTATGAACAAACAAGGGGCCCTCAGTGGAATGATCGTTGGAATTATCTTTACAACAGCCTATATCATTTACTTCAAACCTCAATTGGGAGGTCCAGGTTTACCTGAAAACTTCTGGTGGGGCATTGCACCTGAAGGTATCGGAACACTTGGGATGTTAGTAAATTTTGCAGTTGCCTTGGTAGTTTCAAGATTGACCACTGCTCCTCCTCGAGAAGTTTTAGAATTAACAGAACGAATTCGAACACCGAGAGGATCAAATAATACCGCTGCAGCCATACATTAAAAAATTTGAATTAAACATGAGTCAAAAAATTCAATCACTTTCTGAGTATTTTCAAGAATATCAGGAAAGCATCCAGCAACCTGAAGAGTTTTGGAGTAGAATAGCCAAAAACTTTCATTGGAAAAAACCATGGGATAGTGTACTCTCTTGGAATTTTGACGGGCCTGAGGTCAAATGGTTTGAAAACGCACAATTAAACATAACCGAAAATATTTTTGAACGTCAGTTGTCTACCCATGGTGAAAAAACAGCAATCTTATGGGAACCTAATGATCCAAAGGAACCCGAACGTAGCATAAGCTATAACGAATTATTTGAACTCACTTGCCAGTTTTCTAATGCGCTTGAAAGTCAAGGCATACAAAAAGGAGATCGTGTCATCATCTATATGCCCATGATACCTGAGGCAGCTATTGCCATGCTTGCTTGTGCAAGGGTAGGGGCAGTTCACTCTGTTGTTTTTGCTGGATTTTCTTCCACTGCGCTAGCCGACCGTATCAATGACTGTGAAGCTAAAATGGTTTTAACTTCTGACGGTAATTTTAGGGGGGCTAAAAATATACCGGTAAAAGAAGTAGTCGATGAAGCTTTAGAAAAAACAACTACTGTTGATAAGGTAATTGTCTACCAGCGAACCCAAGAATCCGTTACTATGAAGGAGGGGCGAGACCTGTGGTGGCATGAACTTATTCAAAGCGAATCCAAAGAACATACAGCTGCAACCTTAGATGCCGAAGACTTACTTTTTATCTTATACACTTCAGGATCTACGGGTAAGCCTAAAGGCGTTGTACATACAACTGCGGGTTATATGGTGTATACTCATTATTCATTTTTAAACGTTTTTCAATACGAACAAGAGGATGTATACTGGTGTACGGCCGATGTTGGTTGGATTACAGGTCATTCCTATATCGTATACGGGCCGCTTTTAGCCGGTGCCACAACTTTGATGTTTGAAGGGGTACCCACCTATCCAACCGCGGGACGATTTTGGGAAATTGTAGACAAATATCAAGTCAATCAATTTTATACAGCACCCACGGCCATTAGGGCTTTACAGGCCTATGGATTAGAACCTCTAGAGCCGTATTCACTTAGCTCATTAAAAGTTATTGGTTCTGTTGGCGAGCCTATTAATGAAGAGGCTTGGCATTGGTATCACGATCATATAGGCAAAGGAAAATGCCCACTGGTAGATACATGGTGGCAAACGGAAACAGGAGGGATCATGATTTCTCCTTTGGCAGGAATCACACCGAATAAACCCGCCCATGCCTCGCTCCCTTTACCGGGTATCCAGCCCATACTTGTCGATGCTGAAGGGAATGAGCTAAAGGGAAATAATGTGGAGGGGAATCTCTGTATTAAATTTCCTTGGCCTTCTATGCTGCGTACCACCTATGGCGATCATAAGCGTTGCAAGGACACGTATTTTTCTACGTATCCCGGTTTATATTTTACCGGTGATGGCGCCAAACGCGATCACGATGGCTATTTGAGAATTTTGGGTAGGGTAGATGATGTAATCAATGTTTCTGGCCATCGAATGGGTACCGCTGAAGTAGAGAATGCGATCAATGAACACCCTAAAGTAATTGAATCTGCTGTGGTTGGATTTCCACACGTTATCAAAGGGCAAGGAATTTATGCCTATGCCATTTGCGATAGGGAAGGACATACAGACGAAGAACTCATTCAGGAGATAAAAGATACCGTCCGAAAAATTATCGGCCCTATTGCCAAACCTGATGAAGTTCAGATTGTTCCGGGCTTGCCCAAAACACGCTCTGGTAAAATAATGAGAAGAATCCTCAGAAAAGTGGCAAGCAAAGACATTTCAAATTTAGGAGACACTTCGACCCTGCTCAATCCTGAAATTGTCGATCAGATTATTAACGGCGCTGGGATAAAAAATTCTTAGCCTGCTGCACAGTATTCGTCACCGACCTCAAAGGCATCGTAAATTTCTTTACTTACGCTTCCTTGTCGTATGCCATCGTCCGGAATTTCGGGATTCGTAAAGTCTCCATAAGAGCGACTGTACTCATCGGTTTGTAGCACAAAATAATAGCTATCGTTTTGGTTTACTTTTTGAATAATTTGCCCACAGCGTTGCTCCTCTTTTTGACAGTTAAAAAAAACGAACATCAGTAAAAGGAAAAAAAATCTAGGCATTTGAACTTATAGGGATTTAAAAAAGGGAATTAAACGTTCGAGCTGCGAGGCTCGAGATCCTTTGATAAGCACAGTGCTGTAGTTCCAATGGAGTGGTTCAAAAGAGTTGAGAAATGCCTCAAGGTCAGCATGCTTTTCTATCCGCTTTTCCAAAGTTGAGGTAGCCCCAAATTGAGCCCCAATGAGAATAATTTTTTCAAATTCAAAATGCAAACATCGACTAATAATCTGTTCATGCTCTTCAAGCGAAGTAGGGCCTAGTTCCTTCATGTCACCTAACACAACGGCCTTTGATCGACTTGACTTTTGGGCAAAGGCTTCAAGCGCAGCAAGCATACTGGTAGGGTTGGCATTATAGGCGTCCAGCACATATTCGGTTTGTTTGATAGTGATCAATTGAGAGCGGTTGTTAGACGGGCTGTAGTTCCCAAGGGCTTTTTTACTGTCCTCCAAGGGAATGTCCAACAATGCTCCAAAAGAAAGAGCTGCTGCCAGATTAGTGGAGTTGTAACTCCCGTAAAGTTTTGATTCAATCAGATGATCTTGAAATTGGATACAAACAGTACCCTCCTTAGCATTTACGATCTTCCAAACAAAATCTGCGTCGGATGCAGTACTGAAGTGATTTAAATTCGCTCCTTGCGTATGGTTTACTTGTTCTTTATCGTCTCGGTTAATCAGGATACGCTGATTGTGTTGGATTAAGTGCCTGTACAATTCGGTCTTGGATCGGATAACCCCTTCAAGACTCCCAAAGCCTTCGAGGTGTGCCTTACCAAAATTGGTGATATATCCCCAATTGGGTTTAGCAATTGCTGCGAGTGCTGCAATTTCCCCCGGGTGATTGGCACCCATTTCAATGATTCCAATTTCGTGTTCCTTTTTTAATTTCAATAAGGTTAGGGGAACCCCTATGTGATTGTTGAGGTTGCCTACGGTCGCCAGTACTTTGAATTTGGCCGATAAAACTTCCCGAATTAATTCCTTAGTAGTTGTTTTGCCATTACTGCCTGTCAATGCGATTAAGGTAGTATTCAATTGATCTCGATGGTGTGTAGCCAGTTGTTGTAAGGCTTGGAGCGTATTTTTTACTAGGATGATTCGTTCGTCTTTGTCTTCTATTAGAGGATCATCAATCACTACGGCAAGGGCTCCCAATTCAAGGGCTTGAAGAGCAAATTGATTGCCGTTAAAATTGGGTCCGCTTAACGCAAAAAAAAGACTTCCTTTTTCCAGCGTTCTCGTATCAGTACTTACCCCTTTTGAGTTTAAAAATATCGTGTAAAGCGCTGCTGTATTCATGCTAAAAAAAAAGCACCTTATTGCTAAGATGCTTTTGTTTTTTGTTAACCGCGTCTCTTGTGTCGAGCTGTTTTTTTAACCTGGCTTTTGGAGCCTAATCTTGACATGGCGCATCTAAAACCGATGTAGTCTGTGGCAATGTATTGAGGTAAATACCTGCGTTGTGCTGGATCCAACCAAAAAGCTCGGTCTTTCCAAGATCCTCCTTTGTAAACTCTCACCTCATCCGTGATTAGAGTAGTTCTTTTATTGGAAGCATCGAGCTCTCTTATAGGATCACCATTCTCATCCATTGTAATTTGAGGAGACTGAGGAGCATTATACATTAAGGAAGTTTCCGTTTTTCCTGTTGTCGCTCCTTCTGACCCATCGGGTCTTCCTGAGGCATAGCTTCTAGAAGATTCTACATCACCGTCCCTAAAATTTCGATTATCACTTTCTGAAAAGTTTTGTCTGAGGAAGGTTTCCTCCTCGTCTATAGGTGCGAGGGCTAAATCCCCTGGCAATTTTTTCAAGAGGACTTTACCGTTGGGAAGCGTATCGAAAACCAATTCGTCAGGAGAGATTGTAATTGCTTTACCGTCTTCTCCGATTACATTTTTAAGGTAAACGTTTCCACGGTAATAATTAAAGTCATTCGCTTGATCGTCTACAATTGGTCTGTACACATCCGATACCCATTCGGCAACATTTCCAGCCATATCATAGATTCCAAAATCGTTGGGAGGGTATTGTTTGACTTGTATGGTAATGTCTGCACCGTCGTCAGACCAACCCGCAATTCCACCGTAATCTCCTTTGCCCAGTTTAAAATTGGCAAGCTGATCTCCTTCCGTTCTTCGATCACTGGAGCGGGTATATTCTCCAGACCAAGGATATTTCTTTTTCCCTCGGTAGGTATTGTATTCTCTATCCCCAACTAAGGCCAAAGCAGCATACTCCCATTCCGTTTCAGTGGGTAGTCGGTAAGAAGGGAGTAAAATCCCTTTTTCAACTCCTGCATAGACTTTTACAATTGAATCTCCTTTTTTCTCCTCTGCGTTTTTACCGCTAATACTATCCATTTTCCCGCCGTAAACTGTTTCAGGGCGTTTCAGATAGGCTGCTGTATTGAAGGTACTATTAGTTCCTACCTCGGTATATCGCACGTCTTTTTGAACATAAGATTCACGTTCAAGGATGTATTCATTGACTCGATCGGTTCTCCATTCAGCGTATTGAACCGCTTGCAGCCAATTGACCCCAACCACTGGATATTCAGCATAGGCAGGGTGGCGCAAATAATTCGTAGTAAGTTCTTCCACATAGCCTAACTGATTTCTCCAAACTAGGGTGTCGGGTAGTGCCCCTTCATAAATTTGTCGGTAGCGAGGTTCGTTCGTAGGAAAAACATATTCTAACCAATCCAAGTACTCTAAATACATGAGATTGGTGACTTCAGTTTCGTCTATATAAAACGACATGACATGCTGCTTGTTTGGGGTGTTGTTCCAATCGTGCATGACATCATCCTGCACTTGTCCTTTAGTAAAGGTGCCTCCTTCGATAAAAACAAGTCCCGGACCGGTTTCTTGATCTTCAAATTCAACATTGAATTGAAATCCTCCACTTTTAGAGTTAATATCCCATCCAGTGGCTCTGGAGGCATTGTTTCCACCGCAAGAAGCGATCAGTACAAGTCCGATACAGGGGATTAAAAATTGTTTGAATTGACTCAATTTCATATAGTTCGACGTTAGTTTCAAAACATTATGCAATATACAAATAATCGTTTTCTTTAAAACAATTGCGTTTCAATTAAATTCGGTTAGCATTTTTAACGCTTAAAATGGCAAAATATTGTGGCAAAAAATTTTGTTTAAAAAAAATCAAAATTGAATAACAATTTTTAAAAATAGACGTTATAAAACCATCAACAACCAAATTGGAGTGAAAAGAATTCAATTTTTTTTCTTTTTGAGTCTTGCCCTTATCTCATCCTACAGTTCAGGGCAAAATTCCAATCGTGTGATAAACACGGCCGTCCCCTTTTTATTGATTACCCCTGATGCCCGTTCGGCAGGGATGGGAGAGCTGGGCGTGGCCACCCCTGCAGACGCCTATTCCCAACAATGGAATCCTGCGAAATACGCATTTGCCTCCTCAGAAAAAGGAATTGGAATAAGTTATACTCCCTACTTGAGTAAATTGGTAGACGATATTTTTTTAGGAAACCTTACGTTTTATAAAAAAATATCCGACCGTAGTTCATGGGCTACTAGTTTAAAATACTTTAGTTTAGGCGATATTCAATTCAATGAACTAATCGGCGGATCAATAGTAGATCAAGGTCAAGAGCGGCCTACAGAGTTGACGGTTGATTTGTCGTATGCATTAAAACTTAGTGAACAATTTTCGATGGCCGTAGGAGGGCGCTACATCAGATCGGATTTAAAGATCGCTGCCGATTCTGACAATTCTTCAGCCAATACCTTAGGTATTGATGTTGCGGGCTTTTATCAAAGCAACCCCTTTGAAATGGGAAACAACAATGCCATCTTCAGAGGAGGAGTCAATGTGTCCAATATTGGACCCCGGTTGAATTATGACATAGGAGGGCAAAAAAGTTTCATCCCCACAAATCTTAAAATGGGTTTTGGATTGGATCTGCTCTTCGATGATCAAAACAGCCTAGGGGTTTATACCGAGTTTAATAAACTCTTGGTGCCCACTCCTGTGGCAGTAACCAACGACAAAGGAGAATTTATAGGGTATCGACAGCCTGATATCGATTTTCTCAATGGAATTTTTACTTCATTTAGCGATGCACCAGGAGGGCTTTCAGAGGAGTTGAGTGAAATCACCCTTGCGGTTGGCTTAGAGTATTTGTTTCAAGATGTTTTTTCATTAAGGACGGGCTATTTTAATGAAAGTCAGGACAAAGGCTCAAGGCGTTACCTTACTCTAGGAGCTGGATTTGATCTTAAATTTATGGACATCGACATCTCTTACTTGTTTTCTACCTCCAAGGTTCGCAATCCTTTAGAAAATACAATACGGTTTTCTTTGTCTTTAGATTTGGAAAATCCTGTTCCCCAATCTTCTGCGGAAGTTGCCCAACAATAGTACGATGAACCCTACGAATAAATTAGGCTGAATATTTCTTCCTAAAAATAGAAATCAGTAATTTTGCACTCACTATTTGGGATTACTTATTAGGATTTTATGAAGAAAATAACAAAACAAACTTACCTGGATTGGTATGAAAACATGCTCTTCTGGAGAAAGTTTGAAGATAAGTTAGCTGCCGTTTACATCCAACAGAAGGTTAGAGGCTTTTTACACCTGTACAACGGGCAAGAAGCTGTATTGGCAGGATCACTCCATGCGATGGAACTCGGTAAAGACCGAATGATTACGGCCTACAGAAATCACGTTCAACCCATAGGAATGGGTGTTGATCCCAAACGCGTTATGGCGGAACTTTATGGAAAAGCTACAGGAACTTCTCAAGGCTTAGGAGGCTCGATGCATATTTTTTCTAAAGAGCACAAATTTCACGGAGGTCACGGAATTGTTGGAGGGCAAATCCCTCTGGGCGCAGGTATGGCCTTTGGAGATAAATATTTTGAACGAGACAATGTGACCCTTTGCTTTATGGGTGATGGTGCTGTGCGTCAAGGATCCCTTCACGAAACTTTAAATTTAGCAACCCTTTGGCAACTGCCTGTAGTGTTTGTAGTAGAAAATAATGGATATGCAATGGGAACCTCTGTAGCCCGAACTGCATCCCACGAAGAAATTTGGAAATTAGGATTGGGCTATGACATGCCTTGTGAGCCTTGTGACGGGATGGATCCCGTTGCAGTAGCAAAAACAATGGATAAGGCTATTGCATTGGCACGTTCTGGCGGTGGACCTTCCTTTATAGAAATGAAAACCTACCGATACAGAGGACATTCCATGTCTGATGCACAACATTACAGAACCAAAGATGAGGTTGAGGAATACCGTAAAATCGATCCTATTACTCAGGTAAAAAATGTGATTTTATCCAAAAAATACGCAACCCAAAAGCAATTAGATGCTGTAGATGAGGGAGTAAAGAAACGAGTAGCAGAATGTGAAAAGTTTGCTGAAACCTCGCCCTATCCAGATCTAAACGTAATGTACGATGCAGTTTACGAACAAGAAGATTACCCTTTTATCAAACACAAATTATAGAAGATGGCGGAAATTATAAACATGCCGAGGTTAAGCGATACCATGGAGGAAGGAACCGTGGCAAAATGGTTTAAAAAGGTAGGGGATGCCGTCAGTGAAGGAGACATACTCGCTGAAATCGAAACGGATAAAGCTACGATGGAATTTGAATCCTTTAACGAAGGGGAATTGCTCCACATAGGAATTCAAGAGGGGGGTACAGCTCCGGTAGATACCCTTTTGGCCATCATTGGAAAAAAAGGGGAAGATATTTCTGGATTACTTACTTCCGAAGAAACTCCCCAAGGTGAAACTCAAGTAGAAGAAGAACAAACGGCTCCAAAAGAAGAAGTGGTAGCCACAGCTATTCCCGCGGGTGTAGAAGTTATCAACATGCCTCGTCTGAGCGATACCATGGAAGAAGGTACCGTAGCTAAATGGAATAAAAAAGTAGGCGACACAGTAAATGAGGGAGATATCCTTGCTGAAATTGAGACGGATAAAGCAACCATGGAATTTGAGTCCTTTCATCAAGGTACCTTACTCCATATTGGTTTAAACGAGGGAGAGTCTGCCCCCGTAGATAGTATCCTTGCCATCATTGGTAAAAAGGGTACGGATGTAAGTGCGGTGCTTGCTGCTCAATCACAACCCGCAGCCGTTGCAGCAAAACCAGCTGCTCAACCGACTCCTTCTGCAGCACAGCCCGAAGTTGTAGCGGAAGCAAAGCCTACCCCAAAAGTAGCTCCACCTCCCGTTCAATCTTCTTCAAACGGAAGAATAGTCGCTTCACCCTTGGCCAAAAAGTTAGCAAGTGAAAAAGGGATTGATCTTTCAAGAGTCCAAGGCTCTGGGGATCATGGAAGAATTATCAAAAGAGATATAGACAGCTACCAACCTACCGCAGGGGGTGGCCTGCAAGCTTTTACACCAAGAGGAACCGAGTCGGTTACTGAAATTGCCAATTCCCAAATGCGCAAAACCATTGCCAAGCGCTTATCGGCATCTAAATTTTCAGCCCCTCACTACTATCTAGGAGTGGAATTCGATATGGATCATGCCATTGCGTTCCGCACCCAATACAACGCCATTCCCGATACTAAAATTTCGTTTAACGATATTGTGGTCAAAGCCGTGGCGCTTTCGTTAAAACAACATCCACAGGTCAATGCCAAATGGGAAGATCATCAAATTACCCAACACCACCATGTTCATATTGGTGTGGCTGTAGCGGTTGAAGATGGATTGGTTGTTCCGGTAGTTAAATTTACAGACGAACAAAGCCTCCCTCAGATCGGAGCTGCAGTAAAAGACTATGCTGTTCGTGCGCGAGATAAAAAATTAACTCCAGAAGAAATGGACGGCAGTACCTTTACAATTTCCAACTTAGGAATGTTTGGAATACAGGAATTTACGTCGATTATCAACCAACCTAATGGTGCAATTCTTTCTGTAGGAGCTATAGTTCAAAAACCCGTGGTAAAAGAAGGGCAGATCGTGGTAGGAAATACCATGAAGTTAACCCTTGCGTGTGACCATCGAGTTATAGACGGAGCTACGGGAGCTCAGTTTTTGCAGACCTTACGATCCTATGTGGAGAATCCGCTTACTATGGTAGTATAGGTAGTTTTGTGATGTGCTAGTCCTAGGGTTAGTAGCAACACAAATTAGGGTTGAATTTGCAAATAAGAAAGAACTGCTTCGTTTCCTTTCAATTCGTTTTTAGGTCGATTACCACCGTGAAAAAGCATTAGATCGCTTTGTTCAACAACATCTATAGTGCTTTCATCGTAGGGATCTTGATCAGTATTCAATCCTCGGGGAAGGTTTAATTTCTGAGATAAAAAACGGTATGCGACATCTCGTTTAGAGGGACCGTAATCGTGTTTTTCGTTTTCAAAATGAGCATTTTGAATGGCAGACTCGGATTGATATGTTTGGTATACTTTTTTCAAGTAAGGAAATTCTACGGAAGGCGTATTTTTTGTCCAATCCGCTCCATCAGAAACAATCAATTGAGGTTTTGGTGCCATTAATGCGGCAATTTCTACATTGTTGGTTTGATGGTCAGCACTTTTGTGTATGGGCATACCACTTTCGCAGACACAACCTCCAAAAAAATATGCAGACACTTGAACTACCGGAACACTTACCGCAATTCTTGAATCTATAGCGCTGAGAACAAAAGCTTGGGTTCCTCCACCCGAAGCGCCACTGATGCCAATTCGATTTGGATCAATATCTTTTTGAGAGGTTAGATAGTCCAAAACCCGTTTACTGTTCCAGGTTTGAAGAAGCAATGCTAGAGGCATTTTATGGTCTATTTGATTGCTTTCTCCATAGCCCACCATGTCATAAGCAAAAACAACTGCGCCCATTTGTGCGAGAGCTGCGTTGCGTTTTTGTTCATTTTCAGTAAATCGACCCCCTTCAAAATGACCGTGTGTGCTTAGTACGGCTGCATAGGGAGGACTTAAATTTAGTGGAGTGTAAAGGTTGCCCGTAACATAAAATCCGGGAAAACTTTCAAGGGCTATATTTTGAACAGCGTATCCATTTTTATTCACCTTTGGACTAATGATGACCTTGGGTTTCTTTGGAACTTTTGGCATACGGTTCCACTGCAATCCCTCAAGGATTCCTTGTCTGATGATAGCGGCTCTTTGTTCCCAGTCAGCTTGTGAGTTCCATTCAGATTTGAATTCTTCCATCACAACTTTTGCTTCAGATTCGGTCCAGTAACTTCCTTGGCAGAGCAGTTCATTTTGTGCATAAAGGGTAGCCCCCAAAAAGTATAAAGAAAGGATTAGGAAGGGTTTCATAGGCTATTTGCTTAGTTTTAAAGGAATCATTTTTGGGGTGTTAATTATACCTGAGGGAGTAAGCTCCCATTGGGAAGCGTCAAAAGCTTGGTAGTCTTTGTTGACCATATTGATTTCATAGAAATTTTTCCATTCTTCTCCACGACGTTCTTTGGCTCGTATTCGATTGGCTCCAAGATTACTCACTTGAATTTTTAATGTGTGTGTGCCAGGTTTTATTTTTGGTAACTGTATTTCATAAGGGTTTGCCCATAAAGTACCAACTAAGGTTCCATCCAACCATATTTTTGCAGACTCACGTAGATCACTTAGCTGAAGCAGCCATGCATCGGCTGCTTGTTCTTCTACTCTAAACCGATGCTCATACACTCCCGTACCTGAAAAGTTCTCGTACTCCGATCCCAATTCAGTCCAGGATACTAATGAATCCAATTGAATTGCTGGGGGGAGTTGAGGACCTCCTTTAACAAACTGTAACTCCCATTTGCCTTCAAGGCTGATCGATGTACCAAAGGGTTCGTAATAATTCCACATAGTTGAGGAAGCCTTTGAGTCGGTTCTGAGAACTAAAGAATTCCCCGATTTAATTTCTACTCGGGTATGTTGTACCCCATCAATTTTTTTAGTCTGGGCACGTCCCTCTTTGGCGCTGAGCGGATCAAAAATTGTAACATTTTCTGATGGAACACCCAGGGGGAGCCACTCTTGTATGGTAGAGGAGGTGTGATTTACGATATAGTAAAGGGTTTCATTATTCCATTTTCTGCGAATATATTTTAATCCATTATTGACCCATTTTTCTGGTTTAGCACCGCTTTGAATTAAAATGGAATCCCACGCCTTACTTGGAGTTGTAGTCAGTTTATTCGCATCCAATAGGACTTGCATTTTAGCTGTTTCTTCTTGGTAATTTTTAAAGCCGGGGACGGTCTGTGGCAAGTCTTCAAATAGAATATGGGCGCCTGCTTTTTTAAGGGCAATCAATTTTTCCAAGGAAGCCATCGGAAGGTGTTTCGTTTTTGGAATAAGTAAAGCCTTGTAGGATCCGCCGGGTAACTTTAAGCTACCCTTTTCAACGGTAATTTTTTCTAAAAACTGATCGGATAGGTAATCGAAACCATATCCCTCTTGAATCAACCACTGTATGTCTTTATAAAATCCGGTAGGTTTTAGCCAGGTATCCAAATCGTGTATGGCCAACTGTTGCATTTTTTTTCCCTCTAAAAAGGAGTTGGTTATGTCGTGAAAAGGCCAATAGATTAACACGTCATTGTCTGGGGTACCGGCTTGTAAATAGGATTGAACTGTGGTGATGTAATTGAATAAAGCTGCCACATCCTCCCAAATTGGATTGGAGGGATGAAAATTGACCGAAGCATAGAACTTCCAGCCTGGCCAAGCGGCATCACTTGGACTGTAGGTTGAACCGTGTAAAAAAATATGATTAACTCCATTTAAAAACAAATCTTCAACCTCAGGTTTGCATTGAGAAAGTGCCGTTTTAAAATGTTCTCTTAACCAGGTAAAAGATTCTGCGGAAACTAGAGGCTTGCCACTAATATGGGCTGCCGAAGAAGAAAACCGAAGCATCGCAGGGTCTGCGTCACCCTTTCTAATGTTTTCATCCAGACGCCGAAAGCCCTCTATTGAATAAGGCATGGATCCAAATGTTTCGCATTCCGGGATATCAGCAGAAGCATAAAGGTCGATCAGGTTTCCCGGTGATCCATGGGCTTGGAGTCTTGTCTTTAGTCCCTTTGAATGGGCCCATTCATTCCAAGGAACATTAAAATCTTCTAAAAGCATATCGGACAGTGTCTGTCGGTAGTCTGCTTTAATTCGATTTCCAATAGCATCCGAAGTCTCATTTAACAGCTTTTCGATATGGGGTTTTAAATCATAGCCTCTTTTTTGTTTAAAGTGATCAAAAAAGTTGGGGCTAAAATCAGTTCCATACACCTCGTAACTGTCGTTGAATACACTGCGTAGCGTTTTGTCAAGGCTAGTAAATGAAGTATTGTAAGGCTCTAAATAATCTTTTAGGGCAGCAGTAGAAAAATGATCTAAAGTCCAACCTGCCCCTCCTGGAGAAGCGCGTTTTACTTTTTGTGCAGTTTTATCGGCATAAACCAAATACAGTTTATAGGCTTGGTCCTGTGCCATTCGTATCAGGGTGTCGTTTGCTATAGTATCGGTTAAATCAACCGCTTTTCCTGTGGAGTCAAAGGCTACTGCGGCTACACATTTTAAAGGCACGTTTATTTTTTCATGTATCAATTCGACCTTGTGATTCAATGGTTTTCCTTTGCCTACCTCAACAATTTCAACACGCATTTTAGTTGCTGCATATTCAGGCTCTACTTGAGGTCCACCAAAAGGCCACCCTGTTCCAAGGGTAAGATCTACTCCCAAACCTAACCTTTTTGCTGTTTGGAGGGTGTGGTTCACTTTTGCGATCCATGCTGGAGACAAATGATCGATAAACTTGTCTTCCGCTCCTTTCGCTCCGTAGATAGTTGCAATTTCAACTCCACCTAATCCTGCTTTAGCAAAGGCTTCTAGGGTTTCGTCTATACTGGATTCCTCTACAGCATTGCCTAACCACCACCAGCGCGTCCACGGTTTTGTGGTGGATTCTACCGTTGGAGAATGAGGAGCAGCAATCTCTTTACAGGAACTAAAGACAACCAAAAAGAATAATAAAAAGAACGTCTTATGCTTCATTTTTTTTAATATAATAATTTGCAAACGCTGCAATGCTCAAAACAATCATGAGCAGAAGATCCATACGCAAGAGCCCAATTTTTTGTGGGAGAAGATTGAGTTGGGTCAGGATAAAGACGATCAGAGCAAAAAGTGACATCCATATCATAAACTTGCCCTGAGGTTTGTTGGCAAGGATGCCTAAAATAATTAGAGGTCCCATTAGGGCCGTTCCTGAAAAGCTTAGCCGTGCCAAAAGAACCAATTCATCAGAAGAAATTAAGGAAAACAATAAAGCCGAAAGGGCAAATAATAATATAAAGATTCGAATGGGGCGGAGGGAATCGTTTTCTTTTAATTTCATCAGACCTCTTACTTCATTTCCCATGGCAAAAAGTTGGGAGTCTGACGTAGACATGGCTGCAGCAAATAAACCAATAATGGTTAACGAAGCAATGATGTTGTTTTGTTCGCTGAGTAATACCCCGCCTAGAAATTCTGCGGTGGAGGCCTCAGCATAATAAATTGAACCATACAAGCCAATGATGATGGTTGGTAAAATCACTAAAGTTGCAAATATCCCTACTGCCACAGCCATGCGCTTCAGCGCATTGTAATCTTTCATGATCACCAATCGGGTTGAAAGCTGAGGTTGGGTAACGGGGATCATCAAGATCGCGATACAGGAAGCAATAAGAAATTGAGGGGTGAGCAATTTGTTGGGTCCAGGAGCCGTTAGTAATTGTTCATTAGCCGCTTGCGTTTTTTCAAACAGCGCTTCCCATCCCCCCACTTGATTTAAGCAATAAAAAGCGATAAACCAAACGACAATCAACAGTAAGGTTCCTTGAAGAAAATCCGCATAAATTATGGCTTTTAAGCCACCCAATTCGGAATAAACCATCATGATGACTACGATCAGCACCGCCCAAATCCATATGGGGATAAAATTGGGGAATGCGGCTTGTAAAAAAATGGACACTCCTCGGATTTGAATTGCGACATACGGGATGAGAAAAATAAAAACACAGGCAAAATAAAGATAGCCGACCCATTTGTTGTTGTAACATTTTTGAAGTAGGGCAGACATGCCATGAAATGGATTTTGCCCTACTTTTTTCCGTAAATAAAATCCAAACCAAAGAATGAAAAAAACCATAATGGCATCAGAAAAGGTCAAAAATATCCAGGCCCCCACTCCATTTTTTCTGGAAAAGTCCGGCATTCCCATTAAGGTAAAGGTGCTGAATAAGGTCGCAGCAAAGGTCATAAAGCCCAGGACAAGACCAATTTTGGCGCCTCCAAGCATAAAGTCATTTGCAGAACGAATTGCTTTTTTACTTCTCCATGAGAGAAAAATCAATACTCCAATGTAAAGCACTCCCAGAACAATTAACCAACGTAACATAACTATGCTGCTTTATTCATTTTTTTAAAAACTCGACCCCCCCATATGGTACAGACGATGACCAATAAAGTAGTCACTATACTGGTCCACAACGTATAGGGCATGTCCAATAAAGTAGGTTCAGATGAGGAACTCAGTACCCAAGGGGAAAAAGTTAGTATAGTCAAAAGTAGGACCAGACCTACGATGAAATACCATTGTTTTTTTAGTTTTTTTTTCATAATTACAAATTTTGGATTGTCATTCCTCCGTCAATATTGATGACTTGTCCTGTTGCATAGGGGATTTTACCCGTAGCTAAAGCGGCTACTGCCGACCCAACATCTTCAGGCGTACCCCATCGTTTTTCTAAGGATAAACCTTCAGAAAACAGTTTGTCGTATTTTGCTACTACTGCAGCGGTCATGTCTGTCCTAATAACTCCCGGCCGAATTTCGTATACTGGAATTTCAAATTCCCCCATTCTACTTGCCCATAGTTTTGTGAGCATAGCCAAGCCTGCTTTAGACAAACAGTATTCGCCTCTATTTGTAGAGCTTACAGTGGCGGAAACCGAGGAAATGGTTATAATGGCAAAGTGCTGTTTGGCATTTTTCTTCTTTTGTTCAATCATCCAGTTTGCCACCGCTTGGGTTAGAAAATAGGGACCTTTTAAGTTGATGTCCATTACCTCGTCATAACTCGTTTCGGTAGCCTCCAAAATATCATTTCGTTCTCTTGGAGCAATTCCGGCATTATTGACCAGTACATTTAGGCTGCCCAATTGGGTTTTTATTTCTTGGATAATGCTCGCCCGATCCGAAGCCTCACCAATATTTCCTTGGCAATAAACGATCCTGTTGCTGTCGGTTTTCAAAGAGGCGAGTACGGGTTCTACTTGTTCTTTGGCGCGCATTCCGTTGAGGACAATATCGTATCCCTCTTGGACCAAAGATTTTGCAATTCCTAAACCGATGCCTCGTGTTCCTCCGGTAATTAATGCAACTGGGTTTGACATCATTAGGTTAAATCAGGTATTGTAATCCAAGTTTTTTTCTCCCAGCTTTCCAATCCTTTTTCAGCAAGCTGAACTCCTTTTGCTCCTTCGAGCATGTTCCAAGGAAATGGGGTATCGCAAACCAAGTGTTTTAAAAAGAGTTCCCATTGCGCTTTAAAGGCATTGTCAAAAGGTTCTTGTTCCGGCATTTTACTCCATGAATTGTAAAAATCAATCGGATTAGGAATGTCTGGATTCCAAACCGGCTTGGGAGTATTCCCATACGTTTGGGTCCAACAATCTCTCAAGCCTACCAATGCAGAACCTTTGGTTCCATCTACTTGCATGGTCAGTAAGTCGTCTCGTCGGACACGGGTGGTCCAAGACGAATTGAATTGGGCTACGATTCCACCTTCCAATTCAAAGGTAGCATAAGCGGCATCATCTGCCGTACAACGATAAGCATTTCCTTGCTCATCAATACGTTCTTTAATATGGGTAGCACCAAGACAAAAAACTCCTTTTACATTTCCAAAAAGATGGTCTAAAACATAGCGCCAATGACAAAGCATGTCCACGATAATTCCTCCATCGTCTTCTTTTCTATAATTCCAACTTGGGCGTTGGGCAGGCACAGAATGTCCTTCAAAAACCCAATATCCGAAATCACCCTTCACGGATAAAATTTCTCCGAAAAAGTCATTTTGCATCAGGCGTTTCAGTTTAAGTAGCCCTGGAAGCCACAGTTTATCTTGAACCACACCATGTTTTACTCCGGCTTTTTCACAAGCCTCATAAAGCTCTAAAGCAATTTTTGTTTCTGTGGCTACCGGTTTTTCACAGTAAATATGTTTTCCTTTGGCAACTGCTTTTAAAATGCTGTCGGCGCGTCTTCCGGTGGTTTGGGCATCAAAATAAACCTGGTAATGGCTGTCATTGAGAACACTGTCTAGGTCAGTGGTCCATTTGCTGATTCCTGTTCGTTCGCAAAGCGCCTTTAATTTGGTTTCGTTTCGACCTACCAAAATCACATCGGGTAGAATGACTTCATCAGCGCTTATAGGAACACCTCCTTGATCCAAAATCGCTACGATCGAACGGATTAAATGTTGGTTGGTTCCCATACGGCCGGTTACGCCGTTCATGATAATTCCTATGGTGTGTTTTTTCATTGCTTGAGTTATGTGTGTTGAATATAAGCTTCTTTAATTTCATTTAAAAAAGCCGTTTGATTTTTTTTCCAAAGGCGTTCTGAAAATATTTCTACTTCAATAGGCCCTTGAAACCCGGCTTGTTCAACCCAGTTTCTAATTTGTTTTACAGGGATGGTTCCTTCTCCCATTAATCCGCGATCGTTGAGCATATCTGTAGTGGGACTGAGCCAGTCACAAACATGAAAAGCAAAAATCGAATTATTTTTTCCGCAACGTTCGATCTCTTGTTCCAATTGGTTGTCCCACCAGAGATGGTAGACATCTATGGCAATTCCGACAAAAGGATGATTGAGTTGTTCGGCTATATCATTGGCTTGAGCCAAACTAACAACAGCTGATTTGTCCGCGGCATACATAGGATGAAGCGGCTCTATAGCAAGTTTAACATTGGCTGCTTTTGCATAGGGCAATAACTCGTGGATGCCATCGGCAATTTGAGCTCTTGAAGTTTCTAAACTTTGGTTGGGATCTGCTCCACAGACCAAAACAATCAGGGGTGCACCAATGGCCTCCGCTTCATCTATGGCTTTTTTGTTTACTTCAATGGCTGCCTTACGATCGGATTGAGATACAGCAGTAAAAAAACCACCCCGAACCAATGAAGTAACGCTGAGTTGGTGGTCTTGTAAAGTCCTTCTGACTTCTTTTAGATTTTGATTTTCAAGTAAATGACGCCAAATGGAAAGGTGTTGAATACCCGCCTTGCTGTATTCTTTTATACAGGTTTCTAGATCCCAAGGTTTGGTTGTTTGGGTGTGAACACACAAGCGGTTTAAATCTAATTTGTTTTCCATAGCTAGCGAACCATCCCATTAGAAAATTGATGGTAGGGGGCTCCTTCAATTAATTTTTGCACATAAATTGCAGCTTCTCTAATATGGTAATCTCCCCACATGCAGGATTCGCCATGGGCAATCTTACTTCCTTTGGGTACATAGTCCCAACCGTTGGGTTGGTGGTATATACTGTGAAGTAAAAGTCCTTGATGCGTTTCATCCGTACTGAGGTAGGGTTCCTGAAGAAGGGTATTTAGCACGGTTAATCCAGCTTGGATGTAGTGCTGTCCTTTGGCATTCCCTTTGTTTTTCAAGTAATGACCAAAACGAAGCAATCCTTGGGCTCCGATAGCTGCTCCAGAGCTGTCTACCGGTTCCCAATCGTTGAAAGGATCGGCGGGCTGGTTCAGGTAATCTCCAATTTTACTCAAGTTGGGAGCTCCCGTATCCCAATAGCACACCCCACAGGTCGGAGTATTTTTTATGTAAAAGTCGCAGGTGGCTTGCGCTGCTCTTTCAAATGTTGCGATTAAGGACTCTTTTCCGCCAAGTTTATCAAAGGCCTCATCTTCCAATTGGGAAAGTACTTCGAGTTCCTCTGGAAAACCCAACATTGCCCATGCAAGTCCGCGTGTCCATGTTGAAAAGCCAGAATAGCCTTGTTGGGAATTGGGACAGCGGTATTGGCCGTCGTTTACATTAAAGACGCTTTCGTGGGCAGTACGTCCCCATTCGTCATAGCTGTCTCTGCCTGCTCCATAGTACACGGCGTATTTTGCTGTGGCCAGCATATGTTCCAAGGCTCGTTCGAGTAGGCTTATTTTTTTGTCTCCCTCTGCATGGTATCGGTGGCCTAGTAAATGGGAAGCTACTAAAATTCTACACGATCGTATGGTATCCACAAAAAGGGAGTGAGGTCCATTGAACGAGTAAATGTATCCCCCCTCAGGAATGCGGGTCCAACGTGAGGCTTGAACTGCTCCTGATATTTTAATTGCCAAACGATAAAACTCCTTTTCCCACTCATTTTCTTTTATTTTTCCTTCGTGCATCAACCGAAGTAAATTTCCGTACGTACTCAAATTATTGAATCCGTGATCGTGCACGCCTGTATGACTTACATGAGGTGCCATTTTGTTCACCGTATTTTTTATGGATTGTTCAAGTGCTTTTTGATCTGCTGTAGCATCAAATTGGAGTATGCCAGCGCCAAACTGAAATCCATGGGTCCATTCTGTCCATCCTCTGGAGGTGTATCTTCCGTTTTCTGTAAAAACAGGGGCACCCTTTTTTTGGTCATAGGTAGCTTCTATCGCATGAATTTTTTTTGCTGAGAGTTCCCAAAATCGGGTAAGTTTTTGTTTTAAATCCTCGGGCTTTAAGTTCTCTTGAATGGCAATCATACAGTCTTTTAATTAATTATTTTTAGCACTCCGTTAACGTTAACGAATATAGCATTTCTATTGTTTTATTTTACAATTTTGAAGAATCATTTTGATTTTTGGTTAGCTTTAGTGAATTCTAAAAGGTTTTAGTTATGTCGCAAAAAGGATTTTTAATGTACCTCAAACCCGGTGTGGAAAAGGAGTATACTAAGCGCCATGATGCGCTTTGGCCGGAATTGGAATCCTTGTTAAAATCGTACGGTATTGCAAAGTATTCCATTTTTCTAGATGTGGATACCAATATATTGTTTGGATGTCTTCATTGTCCAGCTGCATTTGATGAAGCGGCTTTAGCCCAAGAAGAAATTATGCAAAAATGGTGGGACTCCATGGCAGAACTGATGGAAACCGAACCGAACAATGCTCCCAAAACCAAAGATTTAAAGCAGGTATTTTATTTGGAATAAGAATGTTGGGTGTGATGCATCAAAAAAACATTCCTTACATTTCTTCTGGGTTCGCAGTGGTCTCTATAGGATTAGATTGCTTACCTTTAGACCATGTCCAAAACACTTGTAATTAGCGGAGCGAGTCGTGGAATTGGCTTTGCAATGGTTCAACTGGCCACCCAACAGGGACACCGTGTTTATGCACTTTCACGAACTATTCAGTCCCTTACCCAAACGGATTTACTGCATCCTTTAGCCCTTGATCTGTCCAATGAAGATGAGATCGTCGCTTTTGCGGCACAACTTCAAGCTGAAGGGGTCCAAATTGATGCCTTGATTAATAATGCGGGAGCCCTAGAAAACAAACCGTTTAGCGAAACTACAACCGCACTATTTGAGTCGGTCTACCGAGTCAATGTTTTTGGATTGGCTTCCTTGACACGCTTACTTTTGCCAATGATTTCCTCAAAGGGACATGTGGTAAACATCAGCAGTATGGGAGGCATAGAAGGTAGTGCTAAGTTTCCTGGATTGGCAGCCTACAGCAGTAGTAAAGCAGCGGTCAATATTTTGACCGAATTGCTAGCCGAAGAGTATAAGGCTAGCGGTCCTTCGTTTAACGCTTTAGCATTGGGTGCTGTTCAAACGGAAATGTTAGCTCAAGCATTCCCTGGTTTTCAAGCTCCCCTTACGGCCGATCAAATGGCAGCCTATATTTTAAGCTTTGCCCTGGAAGGACAGCAGTACTTTAACGGAAAAGTTCTTCCCATATCCTCTTCAACTCCATAAGCCCGTATGGATCACGTTTTAGCTTTAGTTCCCGTACAAGCGAAAAATCAGGTGGAGCAGCTTTTAAAGCATTCAAAAGTTAGCATACAAATCACCAAAAAGCGAAAAACAAAACACGGAGATTTTAGAAAAAACCGCAACGGCACTTCGGTAATTACCTTAAATAAAACTTCCAATCCGTATCGTTTTTTGATTACTCTTTTACACGAAATAGCCCATTTTAAGGTTTCTCAGGCTGTTTCCTACCGCATCAAACCCCACGGTGTAGAATGGAAAAATGCTTACAGAGCAACCCTGCTACCGTTTCTTAATCCTACGGTGTTTCCCGAGCCTTTGTGTAGGCTATTAGCTGCCCATATGAAAAACCCTAAAGCGAGTACCGACCGTGATTTTGCTCTGGTGATGGCTCTAAAAAAATACGATCCACCCACTTCAAGCCTTCCCATTTTTGAACTGACCGATGGCCAAATATTTCAGTTAGAAAACGGGAGAAAATTTATTAAACTAAAAAAGCGCAGAACACGTTTCGAATGCCAGGAGCTCGATTCGGGTAGAATTTACCTTTTCAGCCCTCATGCAGAAGTAGTTCCGGAACCTCCTCTTTAATTTGTTTTAAGATATACTTCGCGAACTTTTTTAAAGAGGTCTGAAGAGTAGACAAAATTTGTTACCGCTTCATTGTCCGTATTGAAGATTTCTTCCTTAGTACCTTCCCAAGCTTTATGGCCGTTTTGTAAAAAGACAATTTTTTTGCCTATTTCCATCACCGAATTCATGTCATGGGTGTTGATTACCGTGGTAATGTTGTATTCTTCTGTGATTTCTTGGATCAAGTTGTCAATCAAAATGGCAGTTTTAGGATCCAAACCCGAATTGGGTTCGTCACAAAATAAATACTTGGGATTCATGACAATGGCTCTGGCAATTGCCACTCTTTTTTTCATTCCTCCCGAAATTTCATCGGGGTATTTTTCGTTGGCATTGATCAAATTCACCCGTTTGATTACTGCATGGGCTCTTTCGCGAATTTCTTCATTGATTTTTTGGGTAAACATCTGCATCGGAAACATGATGTTTTCTTCTACTGTCATCGAGTCAAACAAAGCACTTCCTTGAAAGACCATCCCCATTTCTTGTCGTAAAACGGAACGCTCTAGGACAGTCATGGTTTTGAGTCTCTTTCCTTCAAAGAGTATCTTTCCATTATCCGCTTCAAAAAGCCCCAATAAGCATTTTAAAAAAACAGTCTTTCCTGATCCACTTTGACCAATAATCAAATTGGTCTTCCCCTTTTCAAAGACGGTAGAAATTCCTTTGAGCACTTCGTTGCCATCAAATGACTTTTTGATATTTTGAACTTCAATCATTTAGGTAAGTAGCAATTGGGTGATTAAATAATTGAGTAGTATGATGACCACACTGGTCCAAACAAAAGAAACAGTGCTCGCTTTTCCAACTTCTAAAGCTCCCCCTGTCATATAATAACCGTGGTAGGAAGGAACAGTAGCCAAGACAAATGAAAAAAAGGCAGTTTTTATGAACGCATAGGTGATGTGGAACGGAATAAAATCCATTTGAATGCCTTGAACAAACTCGGTACTGGAAGAAAATCCTCCATATACGCAAGCAATATACCCCCCAAAAACTCCTAAAAACATGGATATACAAATGACGAGAGGGTATAAAGAAAGCGCTACAATTTTAGGGAAAATCAAGTAGTTGTAGGTGTTGATTCCCATGACTTCTAGCGCATCAATTTGTTCGGTAACACGCATGGTACCAATACTCGAGGTGATGTAGGATCCTACTTTTCCCGCCATAATGATGGAAATAAAGGTGGGCGCAAATTCTAAGATTACAGATTGGCGGGTGGCAAATCCGATTAAATTTTTTGGCAAAAGGGGGTTTTCAAGATTGAGTGCAGTTTGTATGGAGACCACGCCCCCGACAAAAAAAGAAATGAACGAAACGATCCCAAGCGACCCGACGATGAGGGTGTCGATATCTTTTAAAATAAGCTGTCTAAGGATTTTCCATTTGGTAAATTTTCCAAATATACTTTTAAGCATAAGGAAGTATCTGCCAATTTTTGAGAGGATTTTCATACCCTTCCAAAGGTAGCAATTATAACTAAAAAAAATGTTGTATGCGTTGGAATTTATACGCTATACCCGGTAGGTAATTGCGTTGATGTTCATGCCTGCCCCAACAGAGGCAAAAATGATCAAATCGTTTTGGTGAAGTTCGTGCCCCCCGTAATTTTCTTTGCGTATCAAATCAAAAAGGGTAGGAACTGTAGCCACAGAACTGTTGCCAAACTCCTGTATATTCATCGGTAGTACGGTTGCTGGCATAGGCTTTTGGTAAAGGCGGTAAAGCCTTTTAATTATGGCATCATCCATTTTTAGATTTGCTTGATGAATGAAAATTTTCTTGACTTCATCAATTGACTCTCCCGAAGCTTCAAGACATTCTTTGATGGCTGTGGGTACATTACTCAAGGCAAATTCATAGACTTTTCTGCCAAACATTTTAATGTATTTGGTACCGTTTCCATTTGAATTTGAAGGACCGTAAAAAATGAATTCTGCTTCTCCGTCATAGGTATAGGTTGCCGTTTTGTGGGATAAAATTCCGCCCTCTTCTGCTACCTCTTCGATCACTGTAGCTCCCGCTCCATCGGCGTAGATCATCGAGTCGCGATCGCTTTGATCCAAAACCCTTGACAAGGTATCTGCCCCTACAACCAAGCATTTTTTGGCCATACCTGCTTGGATGAAAGCTTTGGCTTGAATCACCCCTTCAACCCATCCCGGGCATCCAAATAAAATGTCGTAAGCTACACAGCTCGGACTTTTTATTTTCAGTCCCGCTTTCACTTTTGAGGCAAGGCTGGGTAGGGTATTGACTTGGTTTGTATGTAAAGCAATGTCTCCAACATTGTGAGCAACGATGATATAATTTAGTGTTTCTGCATCCAGTTGCGCATCTGCGATGGCACGTTGAGCTGCTTCAATGGCAATATCGGCAACGGTTTGCGTATCGTCAATATAACGGCGTTGTTCAATGCCCGTAATGGCTTTAAATTTTTCAATTATCTCCTCGTTGGGATTTGTAATTGGCGCTCCTTCTGCATCGTAAAACGAATTGCCCAAAAACTTCGCATTGGGTTGAATGTGTTGTGGGATGCTACAGCCGCTACCGGTAATCTTGATGTTCCTCATGCTTCAAACAAAAGTACTTTTTTGTGTTCCTAACGAGGAGTCACGCCTAAAACAGCTACGAAGCCTAAGGAGTAAAATAAGCCAATAAAATGCAAACAAAAATTTTGTTAATATTTGTTTATCAGCTGGTTACGTAAGATTCAATAGGAGAGCAACTGCAGATTAAATTACGGTCTCCATAGGCCTCATCCACACGTCGGACAGCCGGCCAAAATTTATTTTCGCGAACAAATTCAAGCGGAAAGGCGGCTTTTTGTCTAGAGTAGGGAAAGTCCCAAGCATCTGCAGTAATCATGGCTAAGGTATGGGGTGCGTTTTTAAGCAAGGCATGATCCTCGGCATTTTCAGACGCTATTTCCATGCGAATGGATATCATTGCTTCACAAAAACGATCAATTTCAGCCAGATTTTCACTCTCGGTGGGTTCAATCATCATTGTTCCTGCCACAGGAAAAGAAACGGTAGGAGCATGAAAGCCATAGTCCATAAGACGTTTCGCAATATCCGTCACTTCGATACCCAGTTCTTTAAATGGTCGGCAATCAATAATGAGTTCATGAGCTGCTCTTCCCTGTTCTCCAGTATAAAGAATGTCATAAGCGCCCGCAATGCGTTTTTGGATGTAATTGGCATTTAATATCGCAATTTCAGTGGCTTTCTGAAGTCCTGAACCTCCCAACATTTTGATGTAGCCATAGGAAATAAGGCAAGCCAAAGCCGAGCCATAGGGTGCGGCTGAAATGGCGGTAATGGCATGACTTCCTCCGGTAGAAATCACCGGATTTCCGGGTAAAAAAGGAGCTAAATGTGCTGCTACACATATTGGGCCGACTCCAGGTCCACCCCCTCCATGGGGAATGGCGAATGTTTTGTGTAAATTTAGATGGCACACATCCGCACCAATGGCCGCGGGACTGGTTAGGCCTACTTGTGCATTCATGTTTGCACCGTCCATGTACACTTGTCCTCCACATTCGTGAATAAGCTGGGTGATGTCTTTAATCTTTGTTTCAAAAACTCCATGTGTACTTGGATACGTAATCATCAATCCAGCAAGATTGTCTTTGTGTTCCCTTGCTTTTTGATGCAGATCATCCCAATCGATATTTCCTTTAGCGTCCGTTGCTGTTACCACAACTTTCATTCCGGCCATGACGGCGGAAGCTGGATTAGTACCATGGGCGGAGGAAGGAATCAAACAAATGTTCCGATGGCTTTCGTTTCGGGATTCGTGATAGGCTCGAATAACCATGAGTCCAGAGTATTCCCCCTGGGCGCCAGAATTGGGTTGGAGTGAAGTGGCGGCAAAGCCGGTTACTTCGTTTAATTGTTCGCTTAGTTTTTCTAGTACTTCATGATACCCTTTCGCTTGTTCTTCAGGAACAAAGGGGTGAATGTTGCCCCAATTAGGATCGCTCAACGGGAGCATTTCAGCAGCAGCATTAAGTTTCATTGTACATGATCCCAAAGAGATCATGGAGTGATTCAATGCGAGATCTTTTCTTTCTAAACTTTTGATGTACCGCATGAGTGCGGTTTCTGAATGGTAAGAATTGAAAATAGCATGAGTTAAATAGTTGCTTTTTCTTTCTTGGTCAGATGGTAACTGGGAGCTTACTTGACCGTTTAGAACAGGACTTTCTTTGGTTAAATATGTTGCAAAAACAGCAGCAATTTGAGCGATCTCTTCTTCGCTAGTGGTTTCATTAATGGAAATGCAAACGGTTTGCTCATCGGGGTAGTAAAAGTTGAATTTTTGTTCCTCAGCTATTTTTTTAATGGCTGCCGCATCTATATCAATTTGTAAGGTGTCAAAAAAGTACTCGTTTTTTTGAACGACCCCCATCTCCTTTAAAAGTACATTGAGCTGAACTGCTTTCGTGTGAATCTGCTGGGCTATGTATTTCAATCCTTTGGGACCGTGGTATACCGCATACATACCTGCCATAACAGCTAAAAGAACTTGAGCAGTACAAATGTTAGAAGTCGCTCGATCCCTTTTGATGTGTTGTTCCCGTGTTTGCAATGCCATGCGTAAGGCAGGATTTTCGTTGAGGTCTTTTGTTTGACCAATTATTCGGCCGGGAATATTTCTTTTGTAGCTTTCCTTGGTTGCAAAAAAGGCAGCGTGAGGGCCTCCGTATCCGAGGGGAATCCCAAAGCGTTGTGTGGTTCCAACCACCACATCTGCACCGTAAGAACCCGGACTTTCTAAAAGAACAAGACTCATGATATCTGCTGCTACCACGGTGGTCATTTCAAACAATTGCGCTTTTTGTATCCAATTTTTTAGGTTGGGAACGGATCCCTTTTTTCCTGGGTATTGGAAAAGTGCTCCAAAAAAATCAGCTGAAAAGTCATCCTCTTCTGGATTGCCAAGCTGTAATATAATTCCCAAAGGGGTCGCTCGAGTGTGGAGTAAGGAAAGCGTTTGAGGGAGAATGTTTTCATCCACAAAAAAACGACAGGCGTCATTCTTTTTTTGGGTTCGGCTGCGTGCCCCAAAAAGCATGGTCATGGCTTCCGCCGCTGCGGTACTTTCATCCAATAGGGAGGCATTGGCCAATTCCATTCCCGTTAAATCACAAACCACCGTTTGGAAATTGAATAAAGCTTCCAATCGACCTTGAGCGATTTCAGCTTGGTAAGGAGTATAGGCAGTGTACCAACCCGGATTTTCAAGTATATTTCTCTGGATTACTGCGGGAGTAATGGCAGCATGGTAGCCCAATCCGATGAAGCTCGTAAAATTTTCATTTTTTCTACCTAAACTTTGAATGTGTTTTGAAAATTCAAACTCGCTAATGGCTTTATCTAGCGCTAGGGGTTTTTTAAGTCTAATGCTTTGCGGTAAGGTTTGTTCAAGCAATTCATCGACGGAATTTGCACCGATTGTAGCCAGCATTTTTTGTATTTCTTCTTCATTGGGTCCGATATGTCTCTCAACAAACTTATCCGTTCTCATAGGCATCAATTGAAGTTCAAAAATAAAATATCTGAAGCGAATTTTTCAAGCGTTTTTTTCTATTCCTTAAAACTTTTTAAAAAATTGAATACAACTGCTGTAAAGTTTCGATATTTACACGTGCAATTGGTCTTAAAAAAAATATTCGATTTTTATATAAAATCCAGTATTCATGTAGCTTTAGCTGTACTTGCGTTAGCAAAAATTAGCTTGTATACCGCAGGGATAATACAGCAGGAGATATTGTTAATATTTATTTTTTTTTCTGCAGTTTCAGCCTATAATTTTGTCAAATTTTTTCCCCTTTTAAAAGGTTCTCCATTGCGTTTGTCAGATGCACTCATACTTGGGCTTACTCTTGGCACTTTGCTTATCAGTGGGGGCGTACTTTTTTTATTGCCATGGCGGGTCCTAGTTTTTGCTTTTTTAGGAGGAATTTTGGTGCTAGGGTACACCATTCCTTTTCATACAAGTTTATCCAATTGGAGAAACCTACGTGGGTGGAAACTCAATTGGGTCGTCTTGAGTTGGTTGTGCCTTACTGTGGGTGCGCCATTGACTTCTGTTGAGGGGGTTGACACCCTGCTTTTTGTGAAGTTAGCCGTGTTACAAGGAGTCTATATTTATGTTGCGATACTTCCTTTTGAGATTGGCGATCTGAACTCCGATACGACTGAACTACAAACTTTGCCTCAACGGTACGGAATTATTCGGGTTAAAATTTGGGGGGGGCTTCTACTGCTTTTGGCTAGTTTTTTTGCCCTACTAAGTTTTGGATATACCTCCCCAATGGGGAGCAGTTCACTCCTTGTTTTTTTACTTTTAGGGATTTTCCTCGGGAAAAGTAATCCAGAACAATCTCCTTATTTTGCTCGTTTTTGGGTTGAGGGACTTCCCTTATTGTGGTGTGTTTTAATTTATTATTTTTAGCAACTAACTCTATTTAAAACACCCAACAAATGAAAAAGCTTGTTTTGCTGCTTTTGCTAATGTCCTGTGGTCAGGAACAGTCTGTAGTTGTAGAAACCGTTGAAAAAGAAACTTTTAAAGCGCTTCTTAAAAACAACTATCCGGTACTTGATGTGCGTACCCCACAAGAATACGATGGAGGGCATATAGATAAGGCAGTAAATATAGATTTTAACGCGCCTGATTTTAAGGATCAACTAGCTAAATTAGATAAGGATCAGCCTTTTTTGATTTATTGTGCTGTAGGAGGGAGAAGTGCCAGAGCCGCAAGTTTGATGCAAACCCTTGGGTTTAAAAAAGTCTACGAACTTAAGGGGGGATACCTTAATTGGTAACCTTCAATGATTAATTTTTTCTTTTAGTGCACCGAGCTCTTGTTGTTGTTGGACGAGATCAACCAAAATAGGGATCAAACCCAAATAGTCTATACTTTTAATTTCTTGGCTTCCGTTTAGCGAATGAACCAATTCAGGATAAATTTGTTCAAGCTCTTGAGCTATAAAACCGAATCTAATATTCCCAGGACGACTGCGGTTCTCAATTTGTACGATCTTCAGAACCAATAGGAAAGGTAAACGTACCCTCGTGGTAAATTCGCACTTTTCCTACAACATAGGAATCGCTTTTGAGTTGTTCCCATTTGCTCTGGGGGCCGAAAGAAAGTACAGTTTCAGCCGAAGGGGTGGGGTCTGTTCGTAGTTTACCTCCGCTAAAGTAGGTTTGGTCAAACGCAATATGCAATTGGGCTTTTCCGTTGAGGTAAAGATCTCCAAAAACAGCAAGTTGACCCCATAGGGTTGAAGTAAACAACAGCCAAGCCAGAGTCACGGTAGGAATGGTATTAGGCATCTTTTTTAAAAAACGGGACTATAATTTAAAAAAAATACCAGTTCATGTCAAGCCAATCCTGCCCTTCTGAGAAGAGCGGAAGGATCGGGTTCTTTTCCTCTAAATTTTTTATATAAGGTCATGGGATGAACGGTACCCCCTTTAGAGAGTATGTTGTCATGAAACGAAGCGGCTGTTTCGGAATCGAAAATGCCTCTTTCTAAGAACAGCTCAAAAGCATCTGCATCCAAGACTTCAGCCCATTTGTAGCTGTAATAACCAGCAGCATATCCTCCTTGAAAAATATGAGAAAATGCTGTACTCATACAGTTTTCTGGAATATCCTTGGTGAATTGTAAGGCAGCAATTTGTTCTTTTTCGTGCGCTTTGATATGGGTAATTTGATCTGCGTTTTGATCGTGGTAGGACAAGTCTAAATAGCCAAAACTCAGCTGTCTTAAGGTTTGAAGTCCTTGTTGAAAGTGTGCTGCTTTTTTGATTTTTTCAATCAGTTCCTTGGGGATTATTTCCCCGGTTTGGTAATGTTTGGCATAGAGCGCAAGCGCTTCAGCTTCATAGCACCAATTTTCCATAATTTGAGAGGGAAGTTCTACAAAATCCCAAAAAACGCTCGTACCGCTTAGTGCTCCGTAGGTTGTATTTGCCAACATACCGTGGAGTGCATGGCCAAACTCATGAAATAGGGTTGTTACCTCTTGAAAGCTAAGTAAGGAGGGTTGGTTTTGAGTGGGTTTGGAGAAATTGCAAACGATGGAGATGTGGGGTCTTTGTGTTGCATTTTGTGAGCGATAGCTTGTCATCCACGCGCCATTTCTTTTGCCTGGGCGCGGAAAAAAATC
>JALQVM010000040.1 GCA_023263685.1 Flavobacteriaceae bacterium
CATTGAAACGGTTCGCTTTTCGGATAGTACCGGTCCGCTTTCGGCAGTACTTTAAGATTTTGTCCAATAAAATTTATGTGAACGAATCTTTAGTGAAGAAAAAGGGTACATTGTAACGACCTATTAATCCAAAAAAAACAATTTTTCTAGTTAGCCATCATGAAAGTAAGCGCACTCCCTTTCCTTTTTTTAGTAACGGTTACATCCGTATTCGGTCAGATTTCCGTTGAAAAAATAAATGAGACTTTTCTTTACTCCATTCCGCCTTTCAAACAATGTCATGCTTCTACCTTGGTTGAACTCTCTGACAACAGCTTTTTGGCTGCAGCTTTTGGTGGTACGAGAGAAGGAAATAAGGATGTAGCCATTTGGCTGTCGAGATATGAAAACAACAGCTGGCAAGAACCAACACGAGTAGCCACTGGGGCTTCAGCAGACGGGATCGTATATCCGAATTGGAATCCTGTACTGTATAAAACCACTCCAACAGAACTGGTCCTGTTTTACAAAACAGGTCCCTCGCCCAGAGCGTGGTGGGGGATGTATAAAGTTTCCCTAGACAACGGACATACATGGGGGCCACCGCAGAGACTCCCAGAGGGTATACTGGGTCCCATAAAAAATAAGCCGGTAACCTTGGCTAATGGTACCCTCTTATCGCCTTCTAGTACAGAAACTCGAACCACTGAAGGTCTTTCTTGGAAAGTACATATTGAAAAAAGTATAGACGGGGGAAAGCATTGGGTAAAAATTCCTATAGATCCTGAAACCCCCTATGACGTCATACAGCCCAGCATCTTGGTTCATTCTCAAGACAGTCTTCAGATTTTATGCAGAAGTCGTAACGACGCCATCATGCAATCGTTTTCTTACGACGGAGGAAACACCTGGAGTGCTATCAGTAAAACCTCTTTGCCCAACCCCAATTCGGGTACCGATGCCCTGACCTTAACCAATGGCACTCATTTGTTAGTTTACAATCCTTTAATCAACGGTAAAGACGACCGATCAAAATTAAACATCGCCTACTCAGAGGATGGAAACACTTGGGAAGATGTCTATGTCCTTGAAGATCAAACCAAAGGTGAATACAGTTATCCCGCCATCATTCAAGATGAAGATGACAACATTCACATTACTTATACCTACCAAAGAAAAAACATCAAACACCTAACCTTTGCAATTAAGTAGGATGAGTAAAAATTTATTTTTTGAGGGTACTGTATGCCCAATGATCACTCCCATACGAGAAGATTTCTCCTTGGATGCACCCTCCACAAAACGGCTAATTGACCACCTTATTGACGGAGAAATTGACGGTATTTTTATTTTGGGAACTACTGGAGAAGCGAGCAGTTTGAGTCTTGAAACCAAACAAGAATTAATTCGTCTGAGCGCAGAACGCTTAGACGGTACAGAGATTCCTTTGCTGGTGGGTATAGGAGATACTTCTTTTGAACAAAGCGTTGCCCTTTGCTCCTATGCAAAACAATGTGGAGCAGCTGCCGTGGTTGCCTTAGCTCCCTATTATTTTGATTTAAATGAAGATGAAATTTTAGACTATTTTCTCAATTTGGCAGACCATTGTTCCCTGCCCCTCTTCTTGTACAATTATCCCAAAAGTACCCACTTCAACCTCCCCCCTAAAGTGATCAGCGTTTTGATTCAGCATCCCAATATCATAGGCTGTAAAGACAGCTCAGGAGATCCCAATTACCTTAAGGCACTTGCAGAACTAGCTCAAAAGAAGGAATCAAATTTTTTGATTGGCCCTGAAGAATTTCTGTCGGAATGGGTGCAGAAAGGATTTCACGGTGGGGTAAACGGTGGCTCAAATTTGTTCCCCAAATTGTTTAAAGCCCTGTCTGAAGCACTCAAGCAAAAAGACCAAGAAAAGATCAATACCTATCATCAAATCGTGATGAAAATTTCCAAAGATATTTATGCACTAGAAGGAGGATCTTACAGCTATTTAAAAGGGATGAAAGCTGCCGCAGCATCTATGGGATTGTGCGAAAATAAACTGGTTCCTCCCCTAAAGGCCGGAGATGAAAATTTCTATAAAACAATAGAGCAAAAGACTGTAGAAATTCAAAAAGAATTGGATGCCCTTTTATGAAAAGTATCGATACAGCCATTCTCATACTTTACTTGGTAAGCCTTCTTTTTTTGGGAGGTGTTTTTTTTAAAAAAAACAAAAGCCCAAATCGCTTTACTTTGGGTTCGGGCAAAACCCCACCCTGGGTAGTTACGTTTTCCATTTTCTCCACTTTTGTAAGTAGCATCAGTTATTTGGCTTTACCCGGAAGTGCTTTTAGTGGAAATTGGAATCCTTTTGTATTCAGTCTCTCGCTTCCTATAGCTGCTGTAATAGCCGTAAAGTATTTTATACCCCTGTACCGAAAAATCAACAGCCCCTCTGCTTATACGTATATGGAACAACGGTTTGGCCCATGGGCAAGAACTTATACAGCAAGTTGTTATCTATTAACCCAATTGATGCGCATAGGCACCATATTGTTTTTGTTGGCACTTGCATTGAATGCCATTTTGGGGTGGGATCTTTTTTGGGTAATTCTTTTCACCGGTATTTTTGTTGCCCTTTATGCCGTCCTGGGGGGAATCGAGGCGGTTATGTGGGCAGATGCCATTCAAGGAATAATACTAATAATTGGCGCTCTAGCCTGTGTGTTCTTTATTTCATCCTCAACATCGGGAGGGCTTTCCACCTTGGTAAGCCTAGGAATGGCGGAAGATAAGTTCAGTTTGGGTTCTTATTCAGCAGACTTGAGTCTCCCTACATTTTGGGTGGTTTTGATTTATGGCGTATTCATCAATCTTCAAAATTTTGGGATCGATCAAAATTACATTCAGCGTTATATGGTACTCCCCGATGAAAAGAAAGCCAAAAAAGCCGCTTTTTGGGGAGGGATGCTTTACCTTCCCGTTTCGGCGGTTTTCTTATTTATAGGAACGGCCTTGTATGTATATTATCAAAACCCATTGCATTCGATTCCTGCAGATTTAAAAGGAGATCAGATTTTCCCTTACTTTATTGCAAATGCTCTTCCTGTAGGCTTATCAGGGCTGCTGGTTGCCGCAATTTTTGCCGCTGGCATGAGCACAATCTCAACCAGCTTTAACAGCATGGCAACGGTATTTTATATCGATTTTTATAAAAAATTCAGCAAAACTCAAAACGAGGCACAAACCCTTACTGTACTCTATGCCGTTTCCTTTTGCATTGGAGTTTTAGGAATAAGCATTGCGTTGGCAATGATTAATGTCAAAGGGGTTTTAGACACCTGGTGGAAATTTGCTTCAATCTTTAGCGGCGGGATGTTAGGCCTTTTTATTTTGGGAATCGCAACCTCCAAAAGGAGCAATACGCTACCCATCATTGCAACGGGAGTAGGGGTAATTTCCCTTCTTTGGATCACCCTTTCTGAATACTTCCCTCGGTATTCCTTTGGCGTTCCCTTACATGCTTACCTAGCCATTGTTTTCAGTACAAGTTTATTGATTTTGGTTGGGCTTATCCTTTTTCAATTCAAAACAAAAAATGATTAAATTGAGGCATGCAGAATGACACTTTTCAACATCGTATGATTACCCTTTGGGTTTCAGTCTTTACTTTATTCTTGTGTATCAACTGTGAAAATACTACTGAAGAAAGTACCCTCACCTTTGTCAGCTTTCCCGACTTTTTCAATTTTGACATTCCTGAACCCTGGCCACAGTATGAAGAGGCTGTCGATTATTTTTTAAAGCAGGTACAAAGTGAAAATCCAAAATTTGTACTGGTCGATGGAGATATGGTGGGGGGTCGATGGTGGGACAGCCCACAGTGTGTAGCGATCAACGGGGCAATCTATTTCTCAGGATGGGCTAGGCGAATGGACAACTACGGGCTTACCTACTATACCGCAATAGGAGATCACGAACTGGGAGACGATCCCTGGCCCAAAGAAAAAAGAGCCCTTATTCCTCATTTTGAAAAAGCCTACACTGACCACCTTAAAATGCCTCTAAATGGACCTGAAAATAAAAAAGGGTTGTCCTATTTTGTTCGTGAAGGAGATCTTTTACTCATTACGGTAGAAACCTTTGAGGTGGTCAATGACTCTATGAGAATTCAAGTTGCAGGAGAACAACTGGAATGGGTTGAACAAACACTCACAGCGCACCAAGATGCAAAATTTAAAATTGTTCAAGGCCATGTAGGCTTGTGGGGAACGCTCAATGCCCGGTCTTCAAGTCAATTGATGCTAGAAGAAGGTAAAGAAAGTGATTTTTACAAAACGCTGGTCACCCATGGAGTGGATGCCTACTTTGCAGGAGAATTTCACGATGTAACGGTACTGGAAGATCTAGGAATTTGGCAAATTGTTCACGGGTCTTCTTGGGGAAGGAAAATCGTCAACACACAAGACTATTTGGTAGGTCAATTAGAGGGAAATAAACTCCATCTAACGCTCAAACGCATCTATATGAACGCCGAAGGTGCCTTTATGTGGAATGTCAATAAGCCTCGAGGTCCCAGAGAAAAAGTAACCATTGACCCGAAAACACTTAAGGAAGGTCCAGAAATTACAGGAACACTCACCATTAGTATAGAAAATGGAGTTAAAACCTACTCCAATATCAGTGGTTATTTTGCAAAAGCTAAATTGAAAAGTAAATGAAAGAAAAAAAATTAAGGAGTAGTGATTGGTTTGGAGAAAACGACAGAATGGGTTTTGTTCATCGCTCTTGGATGCGCAACCAAGGACACCCAGACCATATGTTTAATGGCAAACCGGTAATTGGTATCTGTAATACCTGGTCTGACTTGACTCCTTGCAATGCACACCTGAGAGAATTTGCAGAAATTGTAAAACGAGGGGTTTATGAGGCAGGTGGATTTCCCCTGGAGTTTCCTGTCATGTCTTTAGGAGAAACAATGATGAAACCCTCAACCATGTTGTGGAGAAACTTAGCCAGTATGGATACCGAGGAAAGCATCCGTGCAAATCCTATAGATGGGGTGGTTTTACTGACGGGTTGCGACAAAACAACTCCTTCCACAATCATGGGTGCCTGTAGTGTTGACCTCCCTACCATTGTTGTTCCTGGGGGTCCCATGCTTAACGGCTATTGGAAAGGTAAAAAAGTAGGCTCTGGAACCTTGACCTGGCAACTCTCTGAAGCCTTGGTCAAAGGAGAAGTTACTGGAGCAGAAGTGCGGGAAGCCGAATCTTGCATGAGCCGAAGTGCCGGTCATTGCATGACCATGGGGACTGCTTCCTCTATGGCCTGTACCGTTGAAGCTCTAGGACTTACACTTCCCAATGCGGCAGCCATCCCTGCGGTAGACTCCCGCAAAAAAGTCATGGCCCACCTTGCAGGAAATCGCATTGTAGAAATGGTCAAAGAAGACCTTAAACTCTCTAAGGTACTGACTCGCGAAGCCTTTGAAAATGCGATCAAAATAAATGCTGCCATTGGAGGGTCAACCAATGTAGTCTTGCATCTGTTAGCTATTGCTCGCCGATTGGGGGTGGAACTTTCTTTAGAGGATTTCGACTCGCTGGCAAGTCGCCTTCCGATGATTGTAAACTTAATGCCTGCGGGAGAGTATTTAATGGAAGATCTTTTTTATGCCGGAGGATTGAGTGCCGTTATAGAAGCCATGCGATCGCATCTAAAACCGGCTTTAACAGTAAACGGTACCTCCTTAGTTTCAAGTGCTAACCAAACCCAAACCCTCAACAAAAAAGTTATTGGAGACCTGAAAAGCCCTTTTATCAAAGAAGCTGGGATTGCCGTTTTACACGGAAATTTATGTGAACAAGGAGCCGTAATCAAACCTTGTGCGGCAAGTCCTGAATTGATGAAACACAGAGGAAGGGCGGTAGTATTTGACTCTATTGAAGACTACCATCAACGAATCAATGATCCTGATCTCGACATCGACAAAGATTGTGTAATGGTGCTGCAAGGGGTAGGCCCTGTAGGGTATCCCGGCATGCCTGAGGTAGGCAATATGACGCTCCCTAAAAAACTCCTCGAGCAAGGCGTTACGGATATGGTACGCATTTCTGATGGAAGAATGAGCGGTACAGCCTACGGAACAGTGGTCTTACATATAGCTCCAGAATCGGCCGTGGGTGGCACGTTGGCATTGGTTCAAAATGGAGATATGATTGCTCTGGATGTCATGCAGCGCTCGTTACACTTAGAAGTTTCAGATGAGGAATTAGCCCGTAGAAAAAAAGCATGGACCCCACCCAAACCTCAGGCGGAAAGAGGATATACTAAAATGTATATCGAAAACGTGAATCAAGCAGATCAGGGCTGCGATCTCGAATTTTTAATTGGAGGCTCCGGATCAGAAGTAAATCGGGATTTACATTAGCATGCTTTCTTTTTTACTCCTTTTTTTGGCAATTGTCTTGATTATTCTTTTAACGAGTAGATTTCAGTGGCATCCCTTTGTAGCGTTGTTGGTCGTGAGTTTGGCCTATGGTTTTGCTACAGGCTTGTCAACCGATCAATTGATTCAAAGTTTGCAAGAAGGATTTGGCGCGACACTGGGATCGATCGGAATGATCATTGTGGCGGGCTTAATTATTGGAACTTTTATTGAAGAATCCGGTGGAGCACACGTCATTGCTGATTTTTTTGTCAAAATCTTTGGAGCCAAAAGAATTCATTGGGCAATTGGTTGTGTGGGATATTTAATCTCTATTCCCGTGTTTGCCGATTCGGGTTTTGTGATTTTAACCCCCCTCAATAAAGCACTTACCCGAAAGCTAGGGGTGTCCCTTGCAGGGACCGCCATTGCTTTAGGGATAGGACTTACGGCTGCTCACACCATGGTACCTCCCACCCCGGGACCCATAGCTGCAGCTGCTATCATTGAGGCTGATTTGGGCTGGGTTATTTTATTTGGATTAATTACAAGCGGCATGGGCTTAGTTGTAGGCATTCCTTTTGCAAAAAAAATGGGAACTAAAATCTACATTGAACCCGACGCCTTAACCCCCTCAGAAGGAATTCCTTCCAAAGACACTTTGCCAAGCTTAACCAGGACGCTGCTTCCTATCTTGATTCCCATAGTATTAATTGTCTGTAAAGCCGTAGTTCAATTTCCAGGATTTCCTGTTTCAGAAGGAGCGGGTGTTGCTTTGATCAAATTTGTTGGAACACCTATAATCGCCCTATTGATTGGGGTATTTTTGGCACTTCGTATCCCCAAACGTTGGGATTCCAAACAGCTTTCAGAATCAGGTTGGGTGGGTAAAGCCATTAAAGGATCAGCAACTATACTTTTAATAACTGCCGCCGGGGGTGCATTTGGTAAGGTGATTCAAGCCTCGGGGGTTCATCATAGTGTAGAACCCTTACTTACAAGCTTACCCCTCGGTATTGCTTTGCCCTTTTTGATTGCAGCTTTGATTAAAACCGCTCAAGGATCTTCTACAGTAGCCATTGTAACTACTGCCTCTATCGTCTATCCTATGCTTGTGGCCTTGGAGTTAACCTCAACCATTGACAAAGCATTAGTAGTGGTTGCAATAGGGGCGGGAGCGACCGTAATTTCACACGCAAACGACAGCTTTTTTTGGGTGGTTACCCAATTCAGTAACATGACCGTACCCCAAGGATACAGGCTCCATAGCATGGCTACTTTGCTGCTCGGACTGACCGCTTTGGCCACGGTATTCTTACTTAAGGCGGGGGTTAGCTTGTTGACCTAAAAATTCTAACTCAATGAAATTAAATTATGAAATTATTTAAAACACCTGAAGGGAATATTGTTTTTACAAATAATCGGGCCTATACCTTAGCTGAAACAGATTGGGACAGCTTACTCAATAATGACCATTTAGTTCAGGAGTTGCCTCATTTTATTAACGAAGCCAATCAGATTTCCCTAACAGAAGAGGAACTGAATGCAATGGCCCTACCCCCCATACAAAATCAAGAAGTATGGGCATCTGGGGTCACCTATTACCGCAGTAAAAAAGCGCGTATGGAAGAGTCCAAAGAAAGTGGCGGGAGTAGCTTTTACGACAAAGTATACGAGGCAGATCGTCCGGAACTTTTTTTTAAAAGCACAGCCGAAAGGGTTCGCGGTACTGGGGAAACCGTGCGAATTCGAAAAGACAGTCGATGGTCCGTTCCGGAACCCGAATTGACCCTAGTGGTGACTGCCAACCAAAAAATAATAGGGTATACAGTGGGCAACGACATGAGCGCACGTGATATTGAGGGTGAAAATCCGTTGTATTTACCGCAGGCTAAAAGTTATACAGGATCCACTGCCTTGGGTCCCTGTATTTTTCTTACGAATCAAGCGCTTCCCCCAACTACTCAAATTTCATTATCGATTTTTAGAAAAGAAAAAATCGTTTTTGAAGGGCATACTGAGGTGTCAAAAATTAAACGTTCCTTTTCCGAATTAACCCACTATTTATTTAGAGAAATGGATTTCCCGAAAGGATGCTTTCTGATGACGGGAACGGGAATTGTTCCTACCGATGACTTTAGCTTAGCCCTAAAAGATCGCATAGAAATTTCAATAGAAGGGATTGGCACCTTGCACAACGAAGTTGGGGTGTAATACTTTCCAATTTAAAAAAGGGAGTGCCGTGATATAAATAGTGAAGTTCTTATATTTGAAAATGGCATTCAATTTCCAAAGGAAGCTTATTTCACATACTATGTATTTATTCAAACGCTGTTTTTTACTTTTTCTTTTTCTTCAACTTACACTGGGGTTAAGTCCTATCCAAGCGCAAGAACATCGAGTCAAAACTATTGTTACCACAGATGGTGAGATTGACGATGTAGATACCTTCATCCGCATGTTGCTGTATGCGAATGAATTTAAATTGGAAGGTCTGGTCTATTCCAGTTCAATGTGGCATTATAGAGGAGATGGAAAGGGAACCAAATTTATTTCTAAAATGCCCATGACCAAAGAAATGTATGGGGAAAAAACAGATTTAAGATGGCCGGGAACGAATTGGATTCAGGAATTAATTCAGGAATACGCAAAAGTCTATCCCAATTTGATTCAACACTCGGTGTTTTATCCCTCCCCTGAAGAATTGATGAGCCTCGTTCGGGTAGGGAATATAGATTTTGAAGGAGCGATGGATAAACGTACAGCAGGAAGTGAATTCATCAAAGAAAAGCTGATGTCAAAAGATTCGGAGGCACTTTTTCTTCAGGCTTGGGGAGGAACCAATACCATCGCAAGGGCGTTAAAATCGATTGAAGAAGACTATACCCATGCAGAAAACTGGGAAGCCGTAAAGCATTTTATTTCTTCTAAAGCAATTATTTACACCATTATGGATCAAGACGATACCTATATGAACTACATTAGCAAGAAATGGCCAGACATTAAGGTATTTTACAACGCATTTCAATTTGGGGCCTTTGCCTATCCATGGCAACGTTTGGTTCCTAAAAATCAGCAAAAATATTTCGAGGGTCGCTTTATGGGCTCTCAGATCATTAACAATCATGGGCCTTTACTTAAAAAATACTACTCCTACGGCGACGGCCAAAAACAAGTCGGAGATCCAGAACATATCCACGGCGATTTAAACCAAATAAAAAATGCCCAATGGGGCTCTTTTGATCAATACGCCTTTATCTCAGAGGGAGATACTCCAGCCTACTTACATCTGGTTGACATAGGCCTTGACAATTTTGACCATCCCTCCTATGGAGGTTGGGGCGGGCGATTTGTTCAATCTGCAGAAGTACCCTCCCGCTACGAAGACGGGGAATTAGCAAGCGATCTAAATCCAGAAACCGGAAAAAAGGACAACTATTATCCTCAAACACGCTGGATTTCAGCCATACAAAACGATTTTGCTGCTCGTGCAGATTGGTGTATTGTCCCCTTTGAAGTGGCCAACCACCCTCCACAGGTCAATGTGGAAGAACCTACGGCAATTCTAGCCAAGCCCGGAGCAACAGTCAAGCTGCACTTCAGTTCTTCAGATATTGATGGAGACTCCATCCAACACAAGGTCTGGAATTATACGGATCTTAGCACTGCAAAAGCCGAGGTAAAATTCGATACTACTTCAGCTGAAATCACTGTAGGAAAAACAGCAGTACCCAATGCTGAGGTACATCTTATCGTAGAAGGAACCGATACGGGTACCCCTCCGCTGACACGCTACCGAAGGGTAGTGGTAAAGATTAGTGAATGACATCTTTGTTACAACAATTTTAATTAGTAAAATAATCGCTACGGAATAGCAACTCCTTTAGGTTTCCCTTGATTGGATCACCTAAGTATAGCCGTAAATATCACTACCTTTACCAAAAATTCTGGGTTGGAATTAACAAATCATAAATCGGGCTTTGTCAGCATCATTGGGAATCCCAATGTAGGAAAGTCAACTTTGATGAATGCCCTGGTTGGCAGAGCGTTGTCCATCATTACCCACAAGGCCCAAACCACTCGGCATCGTATTTTGGGCATAGTGAATGGGGAAGATTTTCAAATGGTGCTCTCAGACACTCCGGGGGTTATCAAACCGGCCTATGAAATGCAAACTTCCATGATGAATTTTGTAAAGGAAGCGCTTGTGGATGCGGATGTCTTGCTTTATATGGTGACCCCGGAAGAAAAAGAATTAAAAGAGGAACAATTTTTTGAAAAAATCAAAAAAACCAAAGCCCCGCTTTATATCTTAATAAATAAAATCGACCAAATCAGTCAGGAAAACCTTGAAAAGGCCGTCTCTCATTGGGAAACTTTGTTTCCTAAAGCTAAAGTAATCCCTATTTCAGCCTTGACTGGTTTTTATGTTCCAGAGTTATTACAACGTCTGATTTCCGAACTTCCCAGCTCACCAGCCTATTTTCCAAAAGATCAGTTGACCGATAAACCCGAACGGTTTTTTGTTAATGAAGCCATACGCGAACAAATTTTGGCAAACTACAGCAAGGAAGTGCCCTATGCCGTGGAGGTAGTGACCGAAGAGTTTTTGGAAGAACCCAAAATAATAAAAATCCGCGCCTTGGTGTTGGTCGAAAGAGAAACACAAAAAGGCATCCTAATCGGTCATAAAGGAAGTGCCTTAAAACGGGTAGGGGTAGGCGCTCGAAAATCATTAGAGCAGTTTTTTGGCAAAAAAATTCATCTCGAACTCTATGTCAAAGTATCTAAAAATTGGCGTTCTAGTGCACAACAGCTGAAACGATTTGGGTACAACAATTCCTAAGGTTTTTCCTTTTTTTTTACCTTTAATACAAACCAAGACTCATGCTTAAAAAAATCAGCGCTCTAGTCGGCATAGTTCTCCTGTTATTTTCGTGTCAACAAGAAGTTCAGACTCCACCCAATATTGTATTTATCATGTCGGATGATCATGCCTATCAGGCGGTTAGCGCCTATGGATATGGACTGAATACTACCCCCAATATCGACCGAATTGCAACTGAGGGCGCCTTATTTCAAAAAGGATTTGTAACCAATTCTATTTGTGCCCCAAGTAGGGCGGTAATGCTTACGGGAAAACACAGTTTTGTCAACGGAAAAGTAGACAACATCCAAGATTTTAATTGGGATCAGGACAACTTTGCCAAACACCTCCAAAATGCGGGATATCAAACCGCATTGATTGGTAAGATTCACCTTAGGGGTCTTCCGCAAGGATTTGACTATTCGGCAGTGCTCCCCGGCCAAGGGCACTACTACAACCCAGACTTTCTAATTGATGGAGTCAGAGAACGCATCAACGGATATGTAACCTCTATTACTACAGCATTGGCTATGGACTGGCTTAAAAATAAACGCCAACAAGACAAACCCTTTTTGCTGTTGTATCATCAAAAGGCTCCGCACCGAAACTGGAAACCCGAAGAAAAATACCTCACCCTTTTTGACGACAAGACCTTTGACCCTCCTGCAAATTTTTTTGATGATTATTCCAACCGAGGTACTGCCGCTAAAACACAAGAAATGCTAGTGGCAGCAACGGAAGAACAAATTGAAAATGCCTATGGAAACGGCGGCCATGCCCGGTGGGGACATGACTTTAAAATGCGAACCGATCCCTACGGGAACGATACCGGTTTTGCTCGTGAATTAGAACGCTTTTCCCCTGAACAGAGACAAGCTTGGTTGGACGCTTACACCCCTAAAAATGAAGCCATGAAAGCTCAAAACCTAAAAGGCAAAGAGCTGGCACTTTGGAAATTCAACCGCTATATTAAAGACTACCTAAGAACGATTCAGTCTGTAGATGACGGTGTAGGAGAAGTGTTGGACTATCTGGATCAAGAAGGATTGACAGAAAACACTATAGTAGTATATACCTCTGACCAAGGTTTTTACCTCGGTGAACACGGCTGGTTCGACAAACGATTCATGTATGAAGAATCACTAAAAACGCCCATGTTAATGCGTTATCCCAAAGAAATTCCGGCAGGAACTGTGATTGATGAATTGATTCAAAATTTAGATTTTGCACCCACTTTTCTAGACTATGCAGGGGTAGATATCCCCCAAGAAATGCAAGGTGCCTCATTTAGAACTATTGTCAACCAAAAGGGCGGAATGTGGAGAGATGCCATTTATTACACTTACTACGAATACCCCTCCGTTCATATGGTGAAGCGTCATTACGGGGTTCGGACAGAGCGTTACAAACTGATGCATTTTTATTACGATATAGACGAATGGGAACTCTATGACCTTGAAGAAGACCCTTCTGAAATGACCAATTTGTACAACAATCCAGACTATGAGCAAATTCAAAAAAGAATGCATCAACGTCTAAGTGAGTTAAGGGTACAGTATGGGGATTCTGATTCCTTGGATCAAATGCATATTGAGCGTTACCTTTCTTCGAGAAACAATTAAAGCGGTATTCTAACTAAAATCTGACTCCATAAAATCACTAGATCTTCATTTGATTCGACATAAGGAGGCTCTTGAAAAAGTGCACGCCAGTTTAGCGGAACTAGAGCAAAAAGGCTCTTTTTCGTTAACCATCATCACGGGCAATTCTACCGTATTGCAACAGCGTATATTCGATGAAATTCTAACCCATTCCCCTTATACCTATTACATCCCAAGCTGGAACCTCGGACAAATTATTGTAGAATATATGGAGTTATA
>JALQVM010000041.1 GCA_023263685.1 Flavobacteriaceae bacterium
ATCAAAAAATTAGGCGCAACCCCAAGCGGCAGATAAAAATTAGTAAGGGTATTTTCTATGAATTCATCGTGTTTATTTTGCAGTTCTAGATCGGCGTTCCAGTAGGTTTTCAATTGAGCTGCAGCATGGGGTGGATTTTTAAAATGAGCTTGGGTGATCCAAGCTATCTTTTGAGCTTTGGTCAACTTGGAAAAGCCTTCAATCCTTTTGTCCATTCTTTTTTTTATAAAGATACTGATTTTGAAACCCCATAAAAACGATCATTCTTTGCATTTTTTTTAAATTGCTAATTAATCCAAGTTTATCACATTGAATTTCTCTATACATCCCCCTGATCACCGAGTTATTTTTTCGGAATTCAAACTATTCAAAACCAGTGTTTGGTTAGTGCTTAGTTTTCTCCTAGGATTTTTTTCTCTTACAGCACAAAATACCCTTTCCCAAGACAGTCTTTGGAGTGGAATGTATTCGGCGAAGCGAATGGAATCCATCCGATCCTTAAAGGACGGAGCCTCCTATACGGTTTTAAAAAATGCTGAAAAAGGACCTTCCAACCGCTTGATACAATCCTATTACGAAAACCCTGACGAGGTCGTGGTACTAGTAGATGCTGGAAATTATGAACAGATTGAGCGCTTTTCAGACTACAGTTTTTCTAAAAACGAAGAAAAAATACTCTTAGAGTCTGAGGCTATTCCCCTTTACAGAAGGTCTAAAATTGCTACCTATTGGATTTTTGATCGAGAGACAAAAGCGCTTCAACAAGTGAGCGAACAAAAAATTCAAGAACCCCTTCTTTCTCCAGACGGACAAAAAGTGGCTTATGTTTTTCAGAGAAATATCTATATCAAAAATTTAACTGACGGAACAACTAAACAGCTCACCTTTGACGGCAACTACCAAACCCTGAACGGAATTACGGATTGGGTATATGAAGAGGAATTTGGTTTTGTTAGGGCTTTTGACTGGAGTTCAGATTCAAAACAACTTGCCTATATGCGCTTTGACGAATCTAACGTACCCGTTTTTTCAATGGATGTTTACGGCTCAGACCTGTATCAGTTTCCCTACATGTTTCGCTACCCCAAGGCTGGAGAAGAAAATTCAACTGTAGAGCTCGTAGTGGTCAATTTGGAAACCCTTCAGAAAAGTAAGGTTCAGTTTGGTAATGAAAACCCTGTTTATATTCCACGAATGCAATTTGGTGGTGAGGAACATTCCTTGATTATCCAAACTCTGAATCGCCATCAAAACCATTTAAAGTTATGGCGCTGGGATACCCAAAAAGAAGCATTTCAATTACTCCTAGAAGAAACAGACGCTGCCTATGTGAGTATACATGACAACCTTAAGTTTTTAGAAGACCACAGTTTTTTATGGACCAGTGAACGGGACGGATATAACCATGTATATCTCTATGATCAAAACGGAAAATTAATTCGTCAATTGACAAAAGGCCCCTGGGAAGTGACCTCTTTGTACGTAGTTAACCCCCAACGTAAAGAACTGTATTACCAGTCTGTTGAAGGAGGAAGTACCGAACGAAAGGTCTATGCGGTTAAATTAAACGGTAAGGGCAAACGGATTTTACAGGATGCTAAGGGAACCAATGGAGCCTCCTTTAGCGCTGACGGAAGCTATTATATTCACTCTTTTTCCGATGAGCAAACGCCTCCAGAATTTAGCCTTTACCAAACAAAAACCAATCGGCAATTGAAGCTGGTTTTGGACAATGCAGATTTAAAAACAAAAATTGATGAATTTGGGTTTTCTGATCGCGAGTTTTCCACCCTCAAGATTAATGGAGAATCACTCAATATGTGGATGATCAAGCCTGCAGATTTTGACCCTGATAAAAAGTACCCGCTTTTACTGTTTCAATATTCAGGACCGGGGTCACAGCAAGTGGCTAACCGATGGGGAGATGAACGTTTGTTGTGGCATAAAATGTTAGCAAATCAAGGATATCTCATCGCTTGTGTAGATGGTCGAGGTACCGGATTCAAAGGCGCTGCTTTTAAAAAAGTAACCTACCTAAATTTGGTTAAATACGAGTCTTTAGACCAAATTGCTGTAGCGCAGCAGCTCGGAAGTTTACCCTACGTAGATGAAAGTCGGATCGGGATTTGGGGGTGGAGTTTTGGAGGCCATATGGCTGCCCATTGTTTACTGACAGGTAATAATGTGTTTTCTATGGCGATTGCAGTTGCGCCTGTCACCAATTGGCGCTTTTACGACACCATCTATACAGAACGCTTTATGCGTACCCCTCAAGAAAATCCAGAGGGGTATGATCTCAACTCTCCTCTAAATTACGCGGATCAACTGAAAGGAAAATTTTTGATTATACACGGATCTGCGGATGACAACGTCCACGTTCAAAACACCATGCGTATGGTAGAGGCTTTGATTCAAGCGGATAAGCAATTTGAATGGATGATTTATCCAGATAAAAACCATGGAATTTATGGAGGAAATACACGAAAACACCTCTATACCAAAATGACCGATTTTATTCATAAAAACCTGTAATTGATTCATGACACAGTCCAACCTTCCCTCACAAACAAAAACAATTTTTGGTCACCCCCCCGGACTGTACGTACTCTTTTTTACAGAACTCTGGGAGCGCTTTTCTTATTACGGTATGCGAGCCTTATTCACCCTTTTCCTTGTAGCCAAAACCCAAGGAGATAACCCGGGATTTGGTTGGACCAATGCAGAAGCTATAGCCTTATACGGATGGTATACCATGCTCGTTTATTTGGCATCTGTGCCTGGCGGTTGGATTGCGGATAATATTTTAGGTCAAAAAAAGACCGTACTCCTTGGAGGGGCATTGTTGTGTATCGGACATACTATTTTGGCCTTTGACACGGAATTTAGTTTTTACCTAGGGTGTTTATTTGTCATTCTTGGAGTAGGTGGACTGAAACCCAACATTTCCTCGATGGTAGGGGGACTTTATCCAGCGGGCGATGAACGCAGAGATTTAGGATTTTATATTTTTTATATGGGGATCAATATTGGCGGTTTTACAGCCCCTCTGCTTTGCGGATGGGTTGGGGAAACTTACAATTGGCACTACGGTTTTGGTCTTGCCGCAATAGGTATGTTGGTGGGTCAAATCACCTATATGTACGGGCAAAAACATCTGGTTGGAGTAGGTGATTTTATCGGAAAGGACTCTCATCCGGAGCATGAAGTCCGCTCTAGAAAGCTTACGGCTGTTGAAAAAGACCGGGTAAAAGTTTTATTGATTTCCTTTTTACTCATCATAGTATTTTGGGGAGCCTTTGAACAAGCGGGAGGTTTGATGAATTTATACGCCAAACAAAAAACAGATCGAATGTTGATGGGAATTGAAATTCCTGCTTCATGGTTTCAGTCACTGAACTCCTTTTTTATCATTACACTCGCAGTTGGGGTTGGAGCCTTTTGGATGAAGATGAAATTAAAGGGGAAAGAGGCTTCTTCTTTGTATAAAATTGCCCTAGGAATTATCATCATGGGTTGGGGCTTTTTGTTTATGCGCTTTGCAGCAGCAGATTATGAGCTTTTTGGTAAATCTGCTATGTATTGGCTCGTTTTGGCCTATTTGTTTCATACCCTAGGAGAATTGTGTGCTTCTCCAGTTTCCCTTTCTTATATTACCAAACTTGCTCCCGTCAAATATGCAGCCTCAATTATGGGTCTGTATTGGGCAGCTACAGGGCTCGGAAATAAATTGGCAGCAAGTATTGGCGGTTTTGCAGAAACCGCTGGAGAAAAACAGATTTTTACCGGGATTTTTATTTTTTGTACGATAATCGGAGTTTTGGTCTTGTTATTGTTAAAACCCTTAAAACGGTTGGCTCATGGAGCAGAAGATTTGGTAGAAGTAAAATAAAATGTAATTTTCAAAAAAAATATCCAGAAAAGCGGTTATGAAATACACACTAATCCTAGTACTGACTTTCCTTTTAGGAATCAATGGAGTCCAATCTCAAACCATAGAGTGGATGTCATTGGCAGAAGCCTTGGAAGCTCAAAAAAAAGAGCCTAAGAAAATCTTTATGGATGTGTATACCGATTGGTGCGGTCCGTGTAAATTATTAGACAAAAACACCTTCCAAAATCCGGATGTGTCTAATTACATAAGAACCCATTATTATGCCGTAAAATTTAATGCGGAAGGACAGGAAGAAATTAATTTTTTTGATCAAACCTTTACAAACCCCAAGTTTGACCCCAACCGAAAAGGGAGAAATGCTACCCATCAGTTCACCCAATTTTTAGGGGTTAAGGGGTATCCCACTATGGTATTCTTTAGCGAAACTGGCGATCCCATCATGCCTGTTGTTGGATACCAAAAACCCCAACAGTTGGAATTGTTTTTAAAAATGATCAAACAAGGAGATTATCAGGTGTTTTCTAGCCCAGAAGACTTTGAAACATACAGAAAGACCTTTCGGCCTAAATTTAGAGGCTGATTTGTAAGGCACCCTCCTCTCTTGTATTGTAAAAGGGGAAAATTAAACTAGAGCCTTATAGATCAGAGTGGCTGTTCTATCACTTACTCCACCACTTCCTAATAAAGAAGTTAATTGTTGATGATCTTGCTGCTGGGTATTTTCTTCTGATGTCAACAGTCGGCTGAGTTCTTTTTCGAGTCTTTTTGGGTTGCATGCATCTTGAATCAATTCCAGCACTGCCTCACGATCTAGGATTAGATTGACCAGGGAGATGTAGTTTAATTTGAGAATTTTTTTAGCAATCCAATAGGAGAGGGTACTGCTTTTATAACAGACAATTTGAGGTACTTGAAACAAGGCTGTTTCTAAAGTTGCGGTACCGCTTGTGACTAAGGCGGCTGCACTGTGTTGTAGTAAATCATAGGTTGCTCCATGGACCACTTCTATAGGAGTGTTTTTTATTAGCTGTGTATAATAGCTTGGAGAAATACTTGGCGCAGCAGCAATTACAAATTGATAGTCATGAAACTTGGCAGCAAGCGGAACAAAAAGAGGCAACATTTTACGAATTTCTTGTAATCGACTACCGGGGAGTAGGGCAATAAGGGGTTTGTTTTTTTCTAATTGATGAAGGGTACGGAAGTCATTTTTTTTAGGATGATTTGGGATATAATCCATTAAAGGATGGCCTACGAAATGTACTTTAAACTGATGCTTTTCTTCGAAAAATGGTTTTTCAAAAGGGAGGATGACATAAAGCGCATCGATGCATTGCTTTATTTTGCGGACCCTATTTTCTTTCCAAGCCCAAACTTGTGGACTGATGTAATAATGATTTTTAAAATTTTTTGACTTAGCCCATTCTGCGATACGCAAATTAAACCCCGGATAGTCTATATAAATAATTGCATCGGGTTGGAACTGGAGAATGTCTCGTTTACACAAACGAATATTCGTGAGAATAGTGGGTAAATGACGAACAACTTCCCAAAACCCCATAAAAGCCAGCTCTTTAAAATGTTTTACTAAATGGGCTCCCTCCTTTTCCATCAGGTCGCCACCCCAAGCTCTAAATTCAGCTTTTGGGTCCAGTTTTTTTAATGCCGCAATAAGATACGAACCGTGTAAGTCACCCGAAGCCTCCCCAGAAATAAGGTAATATTTCACAGCAAATGCGGTTTAATTTAATTTTAACAGTGCTATAAAAATAACAGTGAGCATAGAAATAGCAACGATGCCAGCGGCAAAAGCCATTTTATTTTTCTTTAAGGCAATAAAAAATAAGGGCAGATTAATTAAGGCTGCAATGGAGATTAACCCTCCTAATTTTTTTTGTTCGTATAAATAGAGGAAAGATTCCTCTACAGAGGCATCAGAGAGAAAAAAAATCAGCATGATGACGCCAAAACTTGTCCAGAGCAAGCCGGTTAAAATTCCCCAAAAAAAGTATTTGTCCTTTATAAATTCCATGTGTTCAGTTGCTGAATGCTGTGATGCGCCGTTAAGTCAAATTGGGTAGGTACGATGGAAATATATCCTTCTTTTAATGCCCATTCATCGGTGTCTTCTCCTTTGTCTTCGTTGATAAAGGACCCGGTCAACCAATAATATTCTCTGCCCATAGGGTTGGTTCTTTTGTCAAATTTTTCAACCCAGTTGGCCTTGGCCTGTCTGCAAATTTTAATTCCTTTAATTTCCTCTTCTTTTAGCTTGGGAAAATTGACATTCAACACCACATCTTTTGGAATTCCATTGGATAGGGCTTCTCTCGTAATTTGCTTTACATACTTTTTAATTGGGTTAAAGTCAGCATTCCAATTAAAGTCTAGGAGTGAAAACCCAATCGCTGGGATGCCTTCGATACCCGCCTCCATGGCAGCGCTCATTGTGCCAGAATAAATGACATTGATAGAGGAATTGGAGCCGTGATTGATTCCAGACACACAGAGGTCAGGCTTTCGATCCAAGAGTTCGTTTACCGCCAATTTTACACAATCAGCAGGCGTTCCTGAACAACTGTATTCCAATTGAGGCCCATCGGTGACTACAATTTTTTCACAATGAAGGGTTGAGTTAATGGTAATGGCGTGTCCCATTGCAGATTGAGGACTGTCTGGGGCTACAACTACTACATCCCCAATTTCATTCATAATTTCAATTAAATTTCGAATGCCTGGAGCCGTTATGCCGTCGTCATTAGTCACTAAAATTAACGCTCTTTTTTTCATCTTATCGTGCTAAGGTAAGGAATCTTTTTACCCCATCCATTTTATATAATTGCTCAAAAGACTTACTTCTTCTGGTTTTAAAACAATATTAACAGAACTGTTTTCAATAATCCGTATCTTTAGGGGCTATGAAGTTAATGCAGACGCGTATGAGATCATTTATCTGGCTCCTTTCACTTATTTTGGTTAGTGGATTGGTATTTGGCTTTAATCTAAAAAACGAAGACCCCAATAAAGACAAGCTTTTATTAGAAATTATTTCCTACGTTCTCGAGCGAGGACATTACAGTCCAAAAGAGATTGACGATGCTTTTTCAGAAAATGTTTACATGGATTATTTGAATAATCTTGATGGACAGCACCGCTTTTTTCTACAATCCGACATCAACTCCTTCCAGTCTTACAAGTATAAAATTGACGATCAAATCAAGAGTGCAGAACTCACCTTTTTTGATTTGACTTATAAAAAACTCACGGAAAGAATGAGCCAAGTTCAAGGGTTTTATAAGGAACTCTTGGACCAACCGTTTGATTTTACCAAAAAAGAAGAAATTGATTTGGACTTTGAAACAGCTCCTTACGCATCAAATACTTCAGAATTAAAAAAGATTTGGAGAAAGCGATTTAAACTAAATGCACTTCAAAACTTTAGTTCGAAAAAAGAAGACGAAAGCAAGCAAGCCGCAAAGGATTCCACTTTTACGGTCTCAACAGATGAAGCGCTAGAGATTCAAGCCAGAGAGGACATCAAAGAAAATATGGGGTATTTGTTTGAAAACTTTAACGAACTCAAAAGAAAAGATTGGTTTTCTATTTATGTAAATTCTATCGTAGTACAGTTTGACCCCCATACATTCTATTTGGCTCCTAGCGATAAAGAGCGGTTTGATACCAGCATGTCAGGTAAATTTGAAGGAATTGGCGCCCGACTTAACAAAAGAAATCAAGTCATTAAAATTGTTGAAATTATTTCAGGAGGTCCGGTATGGAGAGATGAGCTTTTGGAAATTGGAGATGCCATTTTGAAAGTAGGTCAAGAGGGCGAAGAACCCGTCGATATTTCAGGCATGGTGTTAGATGATGCGGTAAAACTGATCAAGGGTCCTAAGGGTACTCGGGTATATTTAACTGTTAAAAGAGTTGACGGTACGGTTGAGGTAGTTCCAGTAACTCGTGATGTGGTGGTGCTGGAAGAAACCTATGCACGTTCCTCTTTAATTAAAGATGCTACCGGGACTTATGGTTTGATCGAGCTCCCCAAATTTTATATCAATTTTCAAGATTATAACGAACGGAACGCGGCTACAGATGTAAAAAAAGAACTGGAACAACTCAAACAGAAAAATGTAAAGGGCATCATTTTAGATTTGAGAAACAACGGAGGAGGTTCTTTAAAAACAGTGGTTGATATGACCGGTTATTTTATAGAGCAGGGGCCAGTGGTTCAAGTAAAAAGTACAGGAGGAAGAAAAGAGGTGCTGATGGATACAGACCCAAGTGTTGTATGGGAGGGTCCCTTGGTCATTTTGGTGAATGAGTTTTCTGCTTCCGCTTCCGAAATTCTAGCCGCTGCACTTCAAGATTACAATCGGGCGATAATTTTGGGAAGTCAACAGACTTTTGGTAAGGGTACGGTTCAGAACATCATCGACCTCAATCGAATGATTTCTGGGGGAACCTATGGAGACTTAGGCGCGCTTAAGGTAACGACCGATAAATTTTACAGAATCAGTGGCTTGTCCACCCAACTTGAAGGAGTCAAAAGCGATATAGTATTTCCCGACCGCTATGCCCAGGTTGATATGGGAGAAAAAGACCAAGACAATCCCCTGTCCTGGGATAGAATTACTCCAGCTTCCTACAAGCCCCTCCCTCAATTCAATAATTACGAATATTCCGTAGCCCGAAGCAAACAACGGTTAGAGGAAAATCCTTTTGTGGCACTTATTGAAGATCAAGCTTCTTGGATCAAAGAGCAACAAGAAGATTCGCATTATTATCTGGACTACGCGTCTTATGAAAAAGAAAAAGAGGCGGATAAAAATTATTCCGACCGCTTCAAGAAAATTTCTGAATTTGAATCCAACTTAGAGTTTCAATGGTTGCCCGAAGCCGCATCAACTCAAGCCCCAAATGAGGATTTGATAGAAAAAAGAGAGCGTTGGCAAAAATCTTTAAAGAAAGATTTATACATCACCGAAGCAGTTGAAATTCTGAAGGATCTTTCCAATCAAATCAACACAGGTAAGCCTATTGCACAGGTAAAAGAATAAAACATCGACCTTGAATTTTAAACCCTTTTTAGACGGATTTAAAGGCGATGGTTGGGCGATGGGCAGCGCACTTTTTATCGTTTTTATTTCTCTTTGTGCACTCTTTGCTTACGTCTTGGCACCCGATAACACAAAGTTTGCCAACCAAATGCATCTGTCTATACACTCCATGCCTCCTGGTTTTTCTTGTCAAATGCTTTTGATCCCAAGAGAAAATCAGTCGAACCCATCTTCAATTTTTTACGGACGTGAAAATGCCAATGAAGAAATTCCTATCAGTGAGATTCGTTGGTCAACGACTAGTCTGGAATACAAAAGGTACGGTAAAGCAACCAACTATTTTGAAAAGGTATCGTTTGATCAATTTCCAGTAACAGGCGGCCGAGCCGAAATAAGTGAGAAGTACCTTTATGAAAAGCAATTTCTATTGGGTACCGATAAGTACGGTCGAGATTTGTTGAGTCGGTTGCTTGTAGGTTCTCGTATTTCCATTTCCATAGGTTTTGTAGCCGTATTTATTTCTTTGGTTGTTGGCGTTTTTTTTGGAGCTGTGGCAGGATATTTTGGGGGCTGGATAGACCGTTTAATTCTTTGGCTAATCAATGTGGTATGGTCCATTCCCACGTTACTTATGGTGATTGCCATTACGTTGGCTCTTGGTCGGGGATATTGGCAGGTTTTTGTAGCGGTTGGCTTAACGATGTGGGTAGAAGTGGCGCGGTTGGTAAGGGGTCAGGTAAAGTCCATCAAAGAGGAATTGTACATACAGGCCAGTGAGGCTTTAGGTTTTTCAAAATCCAGAATCGTCATCCGCCATATTTTACCGATGGTGGTGGCTCCTTTAATTGTACTCTCTGCTGCCAATTTTGCAAGTGCAATTTTAATGGAAAGTGGGTTGAGTTTTTTAGGAATCGGAGCGCAACCCCCCATGCCAAGTTGGGGAGGAATGGTTAAGGATCATTTCCGATATTTGCTATTGGGTAAACCCTATTTAGCCTTACTGCCGGGCTTGGCGATCATGAGTCTAGTGCTCGCATTTATGACGCTTGGCAACAGCTTAAGAGACCTTTTAGATGTAAAAAACTAGCTCAGGACAAGCGGTTGTAATCAAAGTTGAGGTAGATAAACAACATAAAACTAAACGCCATCAAACTCGACCCTCCGTAACTGATATAAGGCAGCGGGATACCCACAGTAGGAACCAAACCCAAAGTCATTCCAATATTGACAAAAAAGTGAATAAAAAGCATGCTGGCAAAGGCATATGAAAACATTCTCCTAAAGGCACTACTTTGTTTTTCTGCTCTAAATATCACACGAAAAATGAGGACGGTAAAAAGGAGAATTATCAGACTACTGCCTAAAAATCCCCACTCTTCCCCTACGGTACTAAAGATATAATCGGTATGTTGTTCTGGAACAAAATCACCCTTTGTTTGGGTTCCGTTTAAAAAACCTTTTCCCGAAAAGCCCCCGGAACCGATTGCAATTTTTGACTGATTGATATTATATCCAATACCTCGCACATCGGTTTCCAAGCCCAAGATAATATTGAACCGATCTCGGTGTCGTTGTTCAAAAACAGAATTAAAAATAAAGTCAACGGAATAGGAGAACAATACAGCTGTACTTAAAACAAGTAAAAAGGGTCTAAATTTAGGCGTTGTTCTTTTAAAGGAGTAATAAAAAATGAGGGTTAGTACACTTATGCTTAAACTTACTGCCAACGGTTTAAAAAGTAGGGTAGCTATAAAGATGGCGATCAGTCCAAGACCGATGAATAACCAACGCAAATCCAAGCCTTCTCGAATAAACACAAAGAAAAGACCAAAAAAGACCAATGCAGATCCAGCGTCGGGTTGAAGGATAATCAAAACCACAGGTAGACTAATGAAAACAAAAGCCTTAAGTAGGTGATTCAATTTGCGAATGTCACGTTGAATGCCACTTAAAAAATTTGCAATGGCTAGCGCCGTAGTAATTTTAGTGAATTCAGCGGGTTGTAAACCAAAACCTCCTAGGTTATACCAAGAGGTAGCTCCTGAAATTGTTTGCCCAAAAACAAACAATCCCATCAAACTCAAAATAGAGAGCCCATAAAAAATATAGGAAAAATGCTCAAAGAAATTTGATTTGACATACAAGAGAATGGGCAATGTAAAAAGACAGCCGATAAAGATCCAAAATTGTTTGCCCGAAATACTTCCAGGTTCCCAAAAGGGAAGGCCACTGTCGCCAAATGTGGTGGAGTAAATATTGAGTATACCAAAACTTACTAAAGTGATATAAATCAGTAAACTCAACCAATCCAGCCGATAAAGAAGACTTTTATTCATTGATTTCAAAGGGCTTTCCGGAGAGTGGCTTCTCGTATTCGCTCTGTAAACTACCTTTGAGCATCCTGCTTTCAAGCCAAGTTCTTTTGATTTCTCCATTTAAATACTTTTCAATCATTAAACTGGCAATTGGTGCTGCCCAGCGAGCGCCCCAGTAGCCATTTTCGACAAATACAGCGAGCGCAATTTTTGGGTTTTCTTTGGGAGCAAAGGCTACGAAAATAGAGTGATCTGTAAGCTGTGTTTTTTTATCGTTGAGTCGGATAAAGTTCTCTGCAGTTCCTGTTTTACCGCACACCTCAATTCCGGGTATTTTGGCAATTCGTGCCGTTCCTCGTTCCACTACTTGATGCATCCCTTCGATGACAGTTTCGAAATGGCGTGCCTCAATTAAGGTGTAATTTTTAGCGTATAAGGAATCCTTAACGGCCTTGTTTTTCGGAATTGTAAAATGAGGTTTTACAAAATAACCTCTATTGGCTATAGCTGCTGTAAAGTTAGCCATTTGTATAGGGGTGGTCAGTATTTCACCCTGCCCTATCGCATTGGAAATTATAGTCGTAGGACCCCAGCTGCCTTGGGTATACCATCGGTCGTAATAGGCACTTCCAGGAATAAAACCGCGTTTGCCAATGGGCAAATCATATCCCAGATAATTTCCCAATCCAAATTTTTCTAAATGGGTTCTCCAACGGTCTACTCCAGCCGCTGCAGTGGAATCGTTTTCAATAATTCTCGAAAAGGTTTTGGCAAAATAACTGTTGCATGATTTGTAAATGCCGCTAATCAAGTCATTAGATGTACCAAGGGCGCAATGACATTTCATAAAGGCACCTCGAGCGTAATAATGCCCTTGGTTACAAGAAAACTGAGTGGAAGGAGAGATTACATTTTCTTGAAGGGCTATGAGGGCATTAAGGGTTTTAAATGGTGACCCGGGAGAATATTCAGCCTGTAACCCTCGATCAAATAAAGGTTTTGCTAAAGTGTCTTGGACAAGGGTTCTAAAATTTTCAGATCGGGCACTGCCTAGCAATAAATTGGGGTCGTAACTCGGGGCTGTAACAAGCGCCAAAACTTCACCGCTGGAAGGTTCTAGCGCAACGATCCCTCCTCTTTTGTTTTGCATCAGGGCTGCACCATAGCTTTGGAGTTCGGCATCTATGGTAAGCGTAAGATTATCTGCTGCCTCAGGGGCTGTATCAAAAGATCCGAGTTCATAGGGTCCTATAATTCTGTTGAATCGATCTTTTTGAAAAAATTGAAATCCTTTTTTCCCCCTGAGTTTGTTTTCATATGTTTTTTCAATGCCTTGGCGGCCTATCATTTCTCCTAAATCGTAGTCCGTTTTTGTTTTTAACTCCGTAGGATTGATCTCACTAGTGTAGCCCAAAATATTGGAAGCAATGGGAAGAATATAGTCGCGAATGGTTTTCTTTTGAAAATAAAAACCGGTGTATTTCCAGATTTTTTCTTCAAATAAAGCCTGTTTTTCTCTACTTATTTGCCTAGAAACAACTGATGGTCTTTTGGAAGAGAAGCGTCTGGCTTTGTGTAATATACCGATAAGTTCCTCCTTTGAAAGGTCCAAAAAGGAGGTCAGTTCTAGGGTGTCAAAAGGAATGATATTTTCAGGGATTACCATCAAGTCATACACCGGCTGATTGGCTACCAAAAGTATACCATTTCTATCGTAAATCAAGCCTCTGGTAGGATAAACGGGTCTTTTTTCTACAGCATTATTTAGGGAAAGCTCGTTGTAATCTTCATTAAAAATTTGAAGGGAGACCAACTGAATTAAGAACAACAATGCACTCCCTAAGGTAAAACT
>JALQVM010000042.1 GCA_023263685.1 Flavobacteriaceae bacterium
AAATTATTTTTAGGGATATTTTCAGTTTTCGCCTTTGTTGTTGCTTGTACTGATCTCGAAGAAGATTTAGTTGGCGATTTTACAGAGAGTCTTACTGTGCCAGGGGTATCAGTTGACGTAAGTGAAACTGATGGAAGTAGTCAAGCAGTTCAAGACCAAATTGGTGCTGCTTTTGAAAAACTTCGTAACGGAACAGCGGGTCACAATGACTACTGGTCTATCCAAACCGTGTCTTCTGATGAAATGCAGGTAGGACAAAAAGGAGGTGACTGGTACGATGGAGGGATTTGGCTGGATATGCACAGACACGAATATACACCAGCGAGTGGACCGCTTACCAATACGTGGAACACTCAGTACAACGCAATTAGCGAAGTTAATGCATCGTTGGCTAAGTCTGGACTTACTGCAAACGAAGTTGCTCAGTTGAGAGTGCTTAGAGCCTTTTTCTACTGGAGATTAATGGATGTATTCGGAAATGTAAAAATCATTACCTCTGTAGGTTCTGATGCAGCACAATCCTCAAGAGCTGATGTATTTGCGTTTGTTGAAAGCGAAATCCTTGGAGCACTTGGTGTGAGCGCTATTACTGCTGATATGGATCTTACAAACAGTGATTTGTCTACCAATCCTAAGAAATACAGAATCAATCAGTATGCTGCGGTTGGATTGCTTTCAAGAATCTATTTAAATGCTGAAGTTTATGCGGGTACTCCTCGTTATGCAGATGCAGCTACAGCGGCTGGATGGGTAATTGATAACGGTCCATATGAATTAACTACAGAGGCTAACTCTTCTATTAAGAACTTGGCTAAGCGTGTTGGAGTTTCAACAGACCCAGAAAACCTCGTAGGATATCCTGCAATGTTTGCTCCTAACAACCAAGACAATGTAGAATTGATCTGGACTGTACCTTTTGATAGTAACAAAGGAGGAGGAATGAACTTCCACATGATGGGACTACACCAACCTTCACAGTTTGCTTTCAATTTTGATTCTCAGCCATGGAATGGTTATCAAACCTTAGAGGCTTTCTATAACTCTTATGAGGATGGAGACGTACGTAAGAAATCTAACTTCTTAGTTGGACAACAGTATTCTTACTCAGGTCTTCCATTGAGTGACTGGGCGGCGGATGATTACAATTCAGACGGAACCAAACATTTACCTCTTAACTATACTCCAGAGATCAATGAATTGGCTCCTAACTCGATTCGTCAAAGTGGTGCTCGTATGTATAAGTTTAGCCATGCACAATTTGAAAGAAATGATAAATCTAATGACTTCCCTATTCTACGTCTTTCAGAAATGTATATGAACCGTGCTGAAGGATTAGCACGTGCTGCGGGAGACTGGTCTCTAGCTTTAACTGATGTAAACATCATCAGAGAAAGAGCTAAAGTAAGCGCGTATTCTTCCATCACTGCTACTGAATTTTTAGCAGAAAGAGGACGTGAGTTTTATCAAGAATCTCACAGAAGAACGGACTTGATTCGTTTTGGAAAATACAACGATGCTTGGTTTGAAAAATCAGCTTCTGCTGACTACAAAACTTTAATGCCTATCCCTACAGATGCAATTATTGCAAGTAGCGGATCATTAAAGCAAAATCCAGGCTACTAATTCCAAATAAGAAGCAGTAATCAATGGGTCAATCTTAACGGATTGACCCATTTTTTTTAATTTAACCTCATGAAGTCGCTTGTTTTTTATTGGCTGCTTGTTGTGCTCTTTTTTTCCTGTACAACTCCCAACCCAAGTCTGTTTGAACTGCATCTAGATTTGGGAACACGCTTTGAAAACAAATTAACCTACACTCAAGATTTTAATCCCTACACTTATCGTAATTTTTACAACGGCGCGGGTGTAGCCCTAGGCGACATCAATAACGACGGACTCTTGGATGTTTACATGACGGGTAATCTTGTAGACAATAAATTATTGCTCAATAAAGGTAACTGGAAATTTGAAGATATTACAGAAAAAGCAGGTGTCGCTTGTAAAGGCGTTTGGTCTACCGGAGTGACCTTTGCCGACGTCAATGGGGATGGTTTGTTGGATATATATGTGTGTAAATCAGGCAAACCCGGAGGAGAAAACAGACACAATGAACTGTTTATCAATCAAGGCGACCTTCGTTTTACAGAAGAATCCAAAGCGTATGGTCTCGATGTATTAGGACTCTCGGTGCATGCTGCCTTTTTTGATGCTGACTTAGATGGCGATCTGGACTGTTACGTACTCAATAATTCCCTGCGTTCGGTTGGAGGCTATGACCTGATCAAAGACCAGCGACTAAAACCGGATCCCAACGGTGAGGGGAATAAGTTTTTTGAAAATAAAGAAGGCGTATTTGTCGATGTAAGTACTGAAAAAGGAATTTATACTAGCGCAATAGGCTTTGGGCTGGGGATAACCTTAAGTGATTTCAACAATGACAAACGTCCAGACCTTTACATTTCAAATGATTTCTTTGAGCGTGACTACTTTTACTTAAACGGTCCCAAGGGATTTGAAGAAGTGCTGGAATCTCAATTTCAGTCCATCTCTATGGGGGCCATGGGTGCAGATGCAGCAGACTTGAATAATGACTTGCTCCCGGATCTTTTTGTGACCGAAATGCTTCCTTCTACTTTAAAAAGGCAAAAGCTAAAAGCCAAATACGATTCTTGGGACAAATACAATTTGATGAACAAAAATGGATATTTTCATCAATACCCAAGAAACTCACTGCAACGCAATACCGGTAAAAGTCAATTTCTAGAAATCAGTCGCTTTTCAGGGGTTGCTGCCACAGAATGGAGTTGGGCGTCACTACTCTTCGATATGGATAACGATGGCTTGAATGACATCTTTGTGGCAAACGGTATTTATAAAGACCTACTAGACCGAGATTATTTAGCTTATATGGCAAATGAAACTCAGGTACAAATGCTGTTGGAAAATCGTGAAGATGCTATTGAAAAGCTGATCGATATCATGCCCTCTGAAGCCGTCCCCAACAGTGCTTTTAAAAATTTGGGGGATTTTCAGTTTAAAGACAATACCAAAGCTTGGGGTCTAGACCAAGCCAGTTTTAGCAATGGAAATGCCTACGGAGATTTAGACAATGATGGAGATCTTGACCTGGTGATCAACAATGTCAACATGCCCAGCTTTTTTTATGAAAACAAAACAGACACCTTAGTCGCAAGAAGCATCAAATTTAAACTTAAAACCCGATCAAAAAACACTTTTGCTGTAGGTGCAAAAGCCATTATTTATTTTGATCATGGAAAACAGCAAATGAAGGAACAATTTCCTTCTAGGGGGTTTCAATCCTCAGTGGCTCATACGCTCCACTTTGGCTTAGGAAATGTAGCTACCGTAGATAGCCTTAAACTGATTTGGCCAAACGGTCAAGAAGAAGTCCACTATGCCCTTGCCACAAATAAAACCCATGAGATCGTACAACAAACTACTGTGGGTTCTTTTACAGCTGCCTCCATGGTAGATTCGCCAAACAAAACTACACTCACTCCCCTGCCCTTTATTCACAAAGAAAACAATTGGAGTGAATTTAATAAAGAGCGATTGATACCAAACATGAACCACAATGAGGGTCCTGCGGTTGCCACAGCAGATTTGAATAACGATGGAACGACGGATTTCTATCTTGGAGGAGGTAAAAATCAAACCGGAGCACTTTTTCTTTCCCATAAAACAGGCTATACAAAAATTCAGGCTCCTTTTGAACGAAGCAGCCGTTCTGAAGATACCGCTGCCGAATTCTTTGATGGAGATGCAGACGGTGATCTGGACTTGATCATCACCAGTGGGGGCAAATCTTTTTCAAAATTTTCTTCAGATTTAGACGATCGGTACTACGAAAATACGGGGGGGGCTCATTTTGTAGAAAAGCAGGATGCCTTTTCCTTTGAGGCTCATACCTCCTCTTCCGCTGTGGCTGTAGCTGACATAGATCTTGACGGAAATTTAGATTTACTCATTGGAGAACGATTTGATTTAAAAACCTACGGTAAAAAAGCTTCCCTACACTTGTATATCAATCAAGGTAAAGGAAGCTTTGTCAAAAAGGCCATCCCGGACTTTAGTGAGGTCGGGATGATCACAGATCTTAAAATAGGGGACATCAATCAAGATGGCTGGCCCGATGTGGTCGCTTCTGGAGAATGGATGCCTTTAAGCCTATGGATTAATACGAAGGGAACGTTTGTCAACAAAACCAAGGAATACGGCCTTTCCCAAACCAGTGGATTGTGGAACACTCTCCTGATCAAAGACTTAAACGCTGACGGTATTCCTGATATCCTTGGGGGTAATTTAGGAACCAATACCTTCTTTACGCCAGGCATGAAATTGTTTTTAAACGATTTTGATAAAAACGGAACCGAAGAGCAAATCATTTGTCTACAAATCGATCAAAAATATTACCCTGTGGTAGATAAAGACGAATTGATTTCACAACTCCCCTACCTAAAGAAAAAAATTGTAAAGTATGAAAACTATGCTGCTGCAAGTGTAGAAGCACTTTTTTCAACGGAACAATTGAACGAGAGTCAAGTCAGTGAATTAAACCAGTTAAAATCGATTCTTTGGCTCAGTACTGCGGAAGGCTATCAAAGCCATGAACTGCCTGGAGAAATTCAATATGCCCCCGTATATGCCCTGGCTCAGACGGATGACGGCGATGCCTCTGAGGGAACGCTCTATTTTGGAGGAAATCAATTTTTGGTCAAACCTCAGTTTGGTCGCTATGATGCCTCAACAGGATGGAAATTGAACTACCGCGTCAAGGGATCAACCGTAGAGTTTGAAACCCCTGAAATATTAGGAGTAAAGGGACAAATAAGAGCGTTGAAAATTGTAAATTCACCCTCTGAAAACCAGTTGTTAATTGGAATCAATGACGATGAAGCCAAGTTGCTAGATTTGACCGTACCAAAATGAGCTTTACCATGAAAACCATCCGTACATCATTTGCTGGACTTGCTGTTGCTTTTTTACTTTCAGCTGCCTTAAGCTGCAGCTCTGAATACGAATCTTTAGTAAAAAATGAACTCGACAAAAACAAAAAGGTAGATTCATTGTTTTTTAACCTCAGGCTGGGAGAATCGAAAGAAATTTACCACGAGAAAAGCTGGCATTTGAACAACAGCAGAAAAGTGGTTCAGGGGAGATCCTACTTTTTTATGAAAAAAGTATTCTCAGATTCCAAACAAAAAAATAAATCCAATGATTTTGCTCTTGAGTTTACAGGAAAATTTAATGCGGATAAAAAACTAAATTTATTAGACGCCAAGTTCTACCATATATTATGGGCGCCATGGAATGAAACCTATCACGCTCCCAAATTGCTTCCCAGAGTTTTAGATTCCTTAGAACTTTGGTTTCCGGGCAACCCATTTTTAGCAATTGAAACGGGTAACGACTCCATTCCCAAAATGCATGTCAAAATTGATGGAGACAGAAGATTTCGCGTTTTTGTAGAAAACTCCCAAGATGTGGCAGTAAAAATTGATGACCTCAATGAAGACAATTAAGGCCAAATCCCTAAGGAATGCCTGTGTGCTCGTCTGCCTATTATTGGCGGTAGGCTCATGCAGTTTGGAATCCAAAAATCAGTTTCAGCTCATTCCTTCTCAAGAAAGTGGGATAACTTTTTCAAATGATTTGACCTACACCGATGAATTTAATGTTTATAAATACAGAAATTTTTACAACGGAGGGGGTGTAGCAGTAGGAGACGTCAATAACGATGGATTGATTGATATTTATTTCAGTGCCAATCAAAAGTCAAACGAACTGTATTTAAACCAAGGGAACTTTAGGTTTTTAAATAGCACCGAACAGGCGGGCGTAGGAGGTGAAAAAGCTTGGGCAACTGGGGTAACCATGGTAGACATTAATGCAGACGGATGGCTTGATATTTATGTGTGTAATTCAGGAGATTTAGAAGGAGACAATAAGCAAAATGAGCTTTTTATCAATAACCAAGACGGCACCTTTACAGAGGATGCCAAAAGCTATGGCCTAGACGACAAAGGATTTTCTACTCATGCTGTATTTTTTGATTACGACAAAGACGGTGACTTGGATGTATACCTTCTCAACAACTCCTATCAGGCGATCGGAAGCTTTGATCTAAGGCGAGATGAACGACCCAAAAGGGATACGTTAGGAGGCGATAAATTAATGCGAAACGACGGGGGTGTATTTGTGGACGTAAGCGAACAAGCTGGAATTTATGGCAGTGTGATCGGGTTTGGTTTAGGCGTTACTGTTGGCGATGTTAACGGAGACCAATGGGAAGACATCTTTATATCCAATGATTTTTTTGAACGAGACTACCTCTACCTCAACCTCCAAAACGGTTCCTTTAAGGAGGTGTTGACCGATCAAATGAAATCTATTAGTGGTGCCTCTATGGGAGCGGATATGGCTGATATAGACAACGACGGGGATAACGATATTTTTGTAACTGAAATGCTCCCTTTTGATTATCAAAGATTGAAGTCTGTCACGACCTTCGAAGATTGGAACAAATACCAATACAATGTCAAAAACACCTACCACCACCAGTTTACACGAAACATGCTCCACCGAAACAATGCCAATTCGAGCTTCAGTGAGGTGGGTAGACTTGCGGGGGTAGAAGCTACCGATTGGAGCTGGGGAGCTTTATTTTTTGACATGAATAACGACGGTTTAAAAGATCTATTTGTGTCCAACGGCATCTATAAAGACTTAACCGACCAAGATTACCTCCAATACATTTCCAGTGAGGAAGTAGTAAACTCCATCGTACAAAAAAACAAGGTAAATTATAAAAAACTGATTGATATCATTCCCTCAGAAAAGGTTCCCAACAGTGGGTTTTTAAATTTAGGGCAAACGCAATTTAAAAGAATGGCCACTCTAGGATTAGATACCCCTAGCTTTTCAAACGGCTCTGCCTACGCTGATTTAGACAACGATGGAGATTTAGACTTGGTTGTCAACAACGTTAACATGCCCCCCTTTGTCTACCAAAATAATTTGCCTAAAGAAAAAGCCAACTACCTCCAAATACAACTCAAAGGGGAAGGCAACAATACCTTTGCCCTGGGAAGTCAGGTGAAAGTGATGACTGCCCAAGACACCCTGTACTTTGAGCAACAACCGGCCAGAGGATTTCAATCCAGTGTTGACCCCAGAATTACCGTTGGGCTTCACGATCAAAGTTCTGCCTCCATTCAAGTGCTATGGGCTTCTGGGAAAAAGAGTTTTATAGAAAACGTACAAGCAAATCAAACACTTGTTTTAGAAGAACCCAGGACAAGTCAAGAAGATTCTAAACTCCCAAACGAGCAGCTACCTCTGTTTACTAAATCAAGTGAAGAAGTGCTCACTTACGTTCACAAAGAGGCCAATTTTGTCGATTTTCATCGGGAACGACTGACCTACCATATGTGTAGTGGTGAGGGCCCGAAAGTAAGCGTTGGAGATTTCACCGGAGATGGGCTTCCAGACCTCATCATCCCCGGTCCAAAAAATGAGTCCAGCGCTCTTTACGTTCAAAATTCAGCTGGAAAATTTACGTTAAGTGAGCAAGAGGTGTTTGATATGCAAGCACGGGCGGAGCATACGGAGTCGTTAGCTTTTGATGCAGACAATGACGGAGACCTCGATTTATACCTCGCTTCAGGTAGTGTTGAACTCAGTCCCTTTTCTGATTTTTTATACGATCGATTGTTTTTTAATACGGGGGATGGAACTTTTAGCATGTCGGAACAAAAATTCCCTGCCGATGGAATTCGAATCAACACTGGCGTGGTGCAAACAGCAGACATTGATCGAGATGGAGATTTAGACCTCTTTATAGGTGAACGAAATAAAATAGGAGCCTATGGAAAGGCCGGTTCAGGATATCTTTTAGAAAACGACGGCAAGGGAAATTTTACCGAAGTTACCTCTGACAAAGCTCCCTTTTTAAGTGAGATAGGAATGCTTACAGCTGCCGTCTTTAACGATTGGGATCAAGACGGCGATCCAGACCTCATCCTCACCGGAGAATTTATGGGATTGGAACTGCTAGAAAATAATGCAGGTAAATTCATTCACAGAAAAGACCATTCCCTTTCTACGTTCAAAGGCTGGTGGAATACCCTTTATGCTTTTGATGTAGATCAAGATGGTGATTTAGACCTTGTGGGAGGAAATCACGGGCTAAACTCCCGATTTAAGGCCTCAGCCCAACATCCTATACGACTTTACCTAAACGATTTTGATCGAAACGGTAGCGTGGAAGGGATCCTTACATTTTCCAATGAAGAGTCTCGAGACCTGCCCTATGCGTTGCGTCATACCTTAATTGATCAAATCAAAAGTCTCAAGAAAAAATTTCCTGATTATCAATCGTTTAAAAATGCTGATATCACTCAAATTTTTAATCCACAAGAAATGGAAGGGGTAACGCTTTTGGAAGCGACCACCTTAGAGTCGACTTTATTTGTAAACGAAGGGGGATTTAATTTTACCGCATACCCATTGCCTCAAGAAGCCCAACTTGCTCCTGTGTACGCCATCGAGGGAGGTGATTTTGATCAAGATGGTGATCTTGATTTACTCCTCGGAGGAAACCTGTACAGAGCAAAGCCCGAAGTGGGTATCTACGATGCAAGCCATGGGCTGTTTTTATCGAATGAAGGAGGAGCTTTGAAAGTAAGTTCCAGAGCAAATGAGTTCCATAGTAAAGGAGAGATTCGAGACATCAAACGAATCGGTAACCAGGTTTTCGTCTTTCGGTCAAATGATAGCGTAGCCGTATTTAAAACAACACGATGAGGGTAAACAACATCTTCCTCAGCTTACTGCTGCTAGCAATAATCGGCTGTAAAAAAACCACTGAAGCAAGCTTTGAGAACCCCCATTTTTCGATGGCCGTTTTGACTCCAGAGCAAACCGGGATTCGCTTTGAAAATACCCTACAAGACACCGCAGACCTCAACATCATAGAATACCTGTACTATTACAACGGCGGTGGGGTAACAGTGGGAGACATCAACAATGATGGGTTGGAAGATTTGTATTTTGCCGCTAACCAGTTGCCCGATAAATTATACCTGAATCAGGGAAATCTAAAGTTTAAAGACATTTCAAAAGAGGCGGGTATCGACCCGACCAGTTCATGGTCAACCGGAGTAAGTATGCAAGATGTAAACAATGACGGCTACTTAGACCTCTATGTCTGTAAAGTAGGAGCTTTTAATTCTTTAGATGCCCATAATCAACTTTACCTCAACAATGGAGATTTGACCTTTACCGAAGCTGCTCAAGAAATGGGAGTGGCATTTTCTGGCTTTTCTACCCAGGCCGCTTTTCTTGACTATGATCAGGACGGAGATTTGGATTTTTATTTGTTAAACCACAACATCCACTCTGTGAGGAGTTATGGGAATGCAAAAAATAGAATCGATATCGATTCGCTGGCTGGAGATCGGTTTTACGAAAATAAAATTAATGAGACCGGGGGCTTTGTAGACGTAACGCAAGCGTCTAATATCTACAGCAGTCCTTTGGGCTATGGTTTAGCCATTGGGGTTTCAGACTTTAACGACGACGGGTGGCCAGACCTTTACGTTGGAAATGATTTTCACGAAAATGATTATCTCTACCTAAACAATCAAGATGGAACCTTTTCTGAACGCATCGATACGGCTGTAAACCATACTTCCCGATTTACCATGGGAGTCGATATTGCAGATTTAAACAACGATGGCCTCTTCGATGTGTTTACTACCGACATGCTCCCCTTTGATCCAAAAATTTTATTAAAATCAGGGGGGGAAGATTCAGATAAAATTGCACGTATCAAAGAACGCTACGGGTTCAAAACCCAGTATGCAAGAAATCATATGCAAATCAACCAAGGCAATGCCACCTATGCAGATCTGGCGCTGATGACAAAGACCTTTGCCTCGGATTGGAGCTGGGGGGTCCTCTTGGCTGATTTTGACAACGACGGTTGGAACGATATTTTTATCCCAAACGGTATCGTCAAACGACCAAATGACTTGGATTACATCAATTACCTCAGCAACACCAACTTCAGTGCATTTGAAAAATCTAAAAAAGAGGCAATGCGCAAAAAGGTAATTGAGGAAATGCCGACGCTTAAAATTCCCAACCTGCTCATTAAGAATAAAGGGGCCTTAAGCTTTGAGACTGTTGAACGCTCACCTATTGGAATTCCTGGCTATACTACGGGGGCAGCATACAGCGATCTTGATAACGACGGCGATCTTGATTTAATTTTTAACAACATTAATTCACCAGCTCAAATTTTAGAAAACCAAGTCCAGTCCTCTAATTCTATTCAATTGGTACTGAAACCGACTGCCGATGCTCCCCAATTACTCGGAACCCAAGTACGCTATTTTTCTAAAGGCAAATCCTATTTGAGAGCTTATCAAACCTTACGAGGGTTTCAGTCGAGCTCTTCACACAAGCTCTTGCTTGCGGCTGCTGATGATGCTCCCATAGATTCGATCCACATCCATTGGCCACATCAGAAAAAAACTGTTGTCCTAAATCCAAAAGAACAGGTGTTGAGGGTCAGCCCTTCTCAAAATGATGCCACAACCTACCCGCTTAAAAAAGAAACGAAATTTAAAATCAAAAAATTCCCTTTCAGGCATATAGAAAATACCTACTATGACGAGGATAAAGAAACCTTAATCCCGGAGCGTTTGTCACAAGAAGGTCCCGCAACGATTTATGCTGACTTTAATCAAGACGGAATAAAGGATTTTTTTATAGGGGGAGCCCATGAACAACCCGCCCAAGTCCTTCTGGGTACTGCAAAGGGTAACTTTAAAAATTTATTTATTCCTGATTTTGAACGGGATAGAGGTTTTGAAGACGTGGCTGTTTCCGCATTTGACATCGATCGAGATGGGGATTTGGACCTCTATGTGGGTAGTGGTGGCAATCAAGAAATTTCACCCAATCCCAGCCTGGAAGACCGAATTTATGTAAACGACGGCACAGGAATTTTTCAAAGGGCCCCGATTCAATTGCCTCAGACCAATACCGGCTGTATTGCAATTGCTGATTTTGATAATGACGGTTATTCCGATTACTTTATTGGTAGCAGAAACATCACGGGAGCCTACGGGCTTACCCCCAATAGTTTTATTGTGCAAAATGAAAATGGCATTGCCATGAAAATTTTAGATCGCAAACAATGGGGCATGATAAGCGATGCGAAATGGGTTGACCTAAACAAGGATGACTTTTTAGATTTAGTGCTTGTAGGCGATTGGATGCCGGTTACCGTTTTAATCAATAAAGAGGGAAAATCCTTTGAAAATAAAACCCTTGAATACGGGCTTGCCGATACCCATGGCCTTTGGAATACGGTAGCGGTTTTTGATTTTAACCAAGATGGATACCTCGATCTTGTTGCGGGAAATTCGGGAATAAATTCCAAATGGCAGCCCACGGTAGCACGCCCCGTAAGCATGTACTTAGACGACTTTGACGAAAACGAACAAGCAGATCCCATTATTTTTTACCCCTATGGGAATCTTGAAATTCCTTTTGCAGGAAAAGATAAATTAGCCTCCCAATTGCCTTTGGTAAAAAAGCGATTTACAAGCTATAAAGAGTTTGCCGAAGTGACCTCGATTAAAGCTTTAGTTGGAAAAAATGAAGATGAAATCCTTCAAACAAAGAAACTTACCGAATTGCGTTCCCTTATTTTTTTAAATCAGGGAGGAACTCGGTTTACAACCCAAGCCCTGCCTCCCGTAGCCCAACAAAGTGCTATTGAAAGCTTTAGTATCGATCAGGCGACTGGAGATCTTGCCTTTGTAGGGAATGCAAACAGCTGGGTGGTGGAGCTTGGAAACAGCCTGGCCAATTCTGGAGGTGTACTCAAAGCCTATGAGGCTAGCACTAACAGTTATGCACGTTTTGACTTGTTTCCTTTGCCTTTGGGAACGGTAGTAAAACACATTGAAAGACTTACCAACGGGGATTATGTCGTCCTAGTAAACAACGGCAACTCCTATCAAATTTCAGTGGACTAACTCCGGCTATTTTTTGGTCGTAATCAGCACTACCCCTCCTGAGCCTGCAAAGCCATAAGAAGCAATTTCAGTCGCTTTTTTTAATAGTCTAATATTGGTAATCTCAACAGGGTTAAGAGCAAAGACGGCTCTTGAATAGGTCCCTACTTGAGAACCGTTTACTATAAACAAGACTTCTTTAGGAGTATTTACTGCCGAAATGCCCCGTATAAAAACCTGCGCATTGGGTCCCTGCCCACGGGTTACAATACCGGGGTACATTCTCAAACGGTCCAGTAGGGAAACATTTGTTAGGGTTTCGTCATTCGTTGGGGTGGTGTTAGTTTTTGAAATGGATTTAGAAGGCCCACAAGAAGCCAGCAATACTATCAAACAACAGACGAATGCTATTTTTTTTACCAGTTTTAGATTTTGCATAAAAGACGGATTTAGAAATCGAGTAAATAAGCGTTCAATTAGAAGTCCTAAAAGTAACAAAAGGCATGAAATAAAATTCATTTTTTGAGTTTGAATAAAATGAAAAACGATTATATTTGCCCACCAATTAAAACATTCCTCCTTAGCTCAGTTGGTTAGAGCATCTGACTGTTAATCAGAGGGTCCTTGGTTCGAGCCCAAGAGGAGGAGCAACTTAAAAAGCCCGACGCAATGCGTCGGGCTTTTTGTTTTTCTTAGCCCATACACCGCTAAATAGTGCGGGTTATATGATAATGTTGCTGGTAGACGTTTTAATAACTTAGGGAACCTAAATCCTTAGTATTAAGATGATTTCTAATTTCAAACTGATTACTCTATCCTCAATATTTCTGTTAATCGTGTTCTCCTGTCAAAAAACGAATGATAAGAGAACCGCTCTTGATTATGCCTATGCTTGTCAAGATGTCTTAGGCCCTTTGCCTAATTTTAGTTGTGCTGATGCTATTGAAGTGCCAACGACCAAAAACGGAACTCCTGTAACCTTT
>JALQVM010000043.1 GCA_023263685.1 Flavobacteriaceae bacterium
TCAACGGGAAAGTCTTTAGTAAAACCATATCCTCCGTGAATTTGAACTGCTTCATTGGCCACTTTAACACAAACCTCGGAGGCATACAATTTGGCCATTGCCCCTTGCTGGGTCACATTGAGGTTTTGGTTTTTCATTTCGGCTGCCTTTTGAGTTAACAGGGTGGCTGCTTCAATTTCTGTAGCCATTTCGGCCAATTTAAATGAAATCCCTTGAAAACTACTGATGGGTTTTCCGAATTGTTTGCGCTCTTTAGAATAGGCAACAGAAGCTTGAAACGCTCCTTTGGCTGTACCTAAAGACAGGGCAGCTATAGAAATTCGCCCTCCGTCCAATATCTTCATGGATTGGATAAATCCGTCTCCAACTGGGCCCAATCGATTTTCGTCGGGAATGATACAATTATCAAAAATCATTTCAGCGGTTTCAGAGGCACGCATACCCAATTTGTTTTCTTTTTTCCCTGCTGTAAAACCGGGGGTTCCCCGTTCCACTACAAAAGCAGTCATTCCTCGGTTGTCTTGTTTCTCACCATTTCTTGCAATCACCACGGCTATATCTCCTGAGATTCCATGGGTGATAAAATTTTTTGTTCCATTCAACACCCAATGATCTCCTTCTTTTCGAGCGGTAGTCGACATATTTTTGGCGTCAGAACCCGTGTTGTGTTCCGTCAACCCCCAGGCTCCAATGTGTTTGCCAGAGCACAAGTCGGGCAACCACTTTAGGCGTTGGGCTTCGTTTCCAAAGGTATAAATATGATTGACGCAAAGCGAGTTGTGGGCTGCAACCGACAGCCCTATGGAAGGATCAACTATAGAAAGAGTTTCGATAAGAGTTACGTATTCGTGATAACCCATGCCCGAACCACCATAGGTTTCCGGAATTAACATACCCATAAATCCTAAAGCTCCTGCTTTTTCAAAAATTTCTTTTGGAAAAAATTGAGCTTCATCCCAATCCATCACGTGGGGTTTGATGTATTGAGTCGCAAAATCTCGGGCGGCTTCGTACACCATACGCTGGGTCTCTGAAACTTTGATTTCTGGGTTTAATTCAAGATCTATCATAGTGCAATTTTAATACAAATATAGTTTTATTCTCTCTATTTTGTTTGGAGAATCAGCAAAAAGTTCAGACAAAAAAGCGAGCGTAATGCCTTGGTTCCGGGTTCTATACGTCACTATTTGACGAGCATCTTCCTTACTTAAATAGGGGAGTTTCGTCAATTGATCTAGGCTGGCTGTATTGATGTTAAGTTGGTTGATCTGAGCAGGTGTTTTTAGTTCAAAATAGGTCAACAAACGTTTGACTGTGGCACTGTCTAGTCCGTAAACTTCATAGCATTGTTCGGGCACACTATAGCCCGAAAGATAGTTTCTGTAGCTTACTATCCGCTTGGATAGTGTAGGTCCAATACCCGAAACGATTTGCAAAGCAGCGGCATCTACCGTATTTAAATCTTGCTTGACCAAGGGAGTATTATTTTTGGAGGAGGATTTGAATTGAGGAAATCGCAAAATGGGAGCCAAATGGGCTAGTAAACTATCCGAAACACCACTTTGCTTTTGAAATTCAGCCAAACTCCTAAAATAATTCCCTTCGGAGCGGTAGTGTTCTATACGGTCAAAAGCTTGTGGAGGTATTCCTATGCTGTATGCCTGGTAGTCGGTCAAATGGTTAGGATTATACCTAAAGGTAGGCGCGTTGGTAATAGGTTGATGGTCTCGTAGTGAATCTAATTTTTGTTGATAGCGATGGGTTTCTGCCAAATCAAAATCAACGGGTGCATTATCCTGAAAAGTCAATTGAATCGTGAGTAAAAACAGGACCCCCATCAAGAGGATTATCAATGCTCCTCTTTGTGACTTGGAAAGCACAAAAGGAAACTTCGAGGACATTTTAGTCGCTTTTCAACCCTTTGAGAGCACTCAAATAGTTATTGAGTTCTTCACGCACTCTTGGAAACAAGAGCAGTAGTCCCACCATATTGGGAAACACCAAAGCCAAAATCATTGCATCTGAGAAGGCCCAAACAGAGGACATATCTCCTGCGGCACCAATGACGATAAAAATCAAAAACAACGACTTATAAGTAAGCTCTGAAACTTTGCTTTTTCCGAAAATATACATCCAAGATTGCAAGCCGTAATAGGACCATGAAATCATGGTAGAAATGGCAAACAACACCACTGCTACAGTCAAAAAGGGACCTGAAAACGCAATGTATTTTGAAAACGCTGCGGCTGTAATTCCCGCTCCTTCAGCAGGCATACCGTCTATCATGACCACACCTCCTACTCCTCCGTAGTCAAATACTGTATTGTCTCCGTTAAAGATGATGATGACCAAAGCCGTCATGGTACATATGACCACGGTATCGATAAAGGGTTCCAACAAAGCCACCAATCCTTCAGAGGCGGCATAATTTGTTTTTACAGCCGAGTGGGCAATGGAAGCTGATCCCGCTCCGGCTTCATTTGAAAACGCAGCTCGACGAAACCCTGTAATCAAGACCCCTAACAAACCTCCCAGTCCTGCCTGAGGATTGAATGCCTGACTGAAGATCATTCCAAAGGCATCGTCCACAAAACTGAAATTTGTCCCTATAATGTAAAGACAGGCCAAGATATACATCAAGGCCATGAGGGGTACAACTTTTTCAGTTACAGAGGCAATACGTTTGATTCCTCCTATGATAATAATACCGACGAGTACCATCATGATTACTCCAATGAGGGTTCGGGCATTTCCCCCAGTCATTCCAAAAGAATCGACCAATTGCATGGCAGCTTGATTGGACTGGGCGGCATTTCCACCTCCAAAAGAAGCCCCAATACATAAAAAAGCAAAGATTCCAGCCAGTACCTTTCCCAGTGTTGCAAAGCCTTTTTCTTGAAGCCCTTTGGTCAAATAGTACATGGGTCCACCATATACTGTGCCGTCTTCTCCAACATCACGGTATTTAACCCCAAGGGTGCACTCCACAAATTTGGTAGACATGCCAAGGATACCACATAAAATCATCCAAAAAGTGGCACCTGGACCTCCCACAGCGATTGCTAAAGCAACCCCAGCGATATTTCCGTTGCCCACAGTCCCGGAAACTGCAGTAGCAAGGGCCTGGAAATGACTCACTTCTCCTTCTTTGCTCTCGTCTGCTATCGTTCCTTTTACATCTCCTGCAACTGCCAATTCGGGATTTCCCGCTTCATGGTGATCTATACTGTCGTATTTTCCTCGTACAGTATTGATCGCCGTACTGAAATGTCGAACATTTACAAAGCCAAAATAAAGGGTAAAAAACAATGCCCCTCCTACGAGAAGAATAATAATGGTAGGGATGCCCGTTCCAAAGAAGTTGTGTAAAATTAAACCCTCCCACCAATTGGCAATGGGCGTAAACGCTTCATTAATTCGTTCGTCCAAACCCTTTTCTTGAGAAAAAAGAGGGGTAAGCGAAAAACAAAAAAATAAAATGGAATAGAGAAATCTTTGAAAAGTAAATGAATTCATGTTGGCTGATATCGCGATTAAGTGACCAATATCCTAAAAAGGTAACTAAAAACAAATTAATCCAACTGAAACATTTCGTTTAGTTTTTTAATTGACTCCCCGCTTCCAAGAACAATAAGCTTGCCTTGGGTTGATAATGAGAGGCTTGCGTCTGGATTGATGAATTGTTTGCCCTGTTCATCTCGGTAACCAATGACGTTGCAGCCAGTTCTTTTACGCAACTCCAACTCGGCTAAGGTTTTATTTTGAAATTGTTTCGGTATCGTACTCAGTGTGACCTCCTCGACATTGGGACTGTTTTCGTCTTTCCACCAATCCAAATTTCCTAAAAAGTGAATCAAATCAGGAACCGTAAGCAAAGCTGCCATATAATCTCCCCCAATTTTATCTGGCATGATGACATGGTTGGCTCCTGCTAAAGCCAGTTTGGATTGGTTGTGCTCTTCAGAAACCCGACTCACAATGTCAATTTCCGGTTTCAGTTGTCTTGCAGACAAGACCACAAACAAATTGTCGGCATCGTCTGGTAAGGCACTGATCAAATTTTTAGCCCGCAGTATACCTGCTGCCAGTAAGATATCGTCTTTTAAAGCATCTCCTTTAAGAAACATGATCTCCTCTTGATTTTCTTCGATCAGCTGTTCGTTTTTTTCTATTACTACATAGGCCTGCTGATGTCTTTTTAATCGGGTAACAGCCTGTCTTCCGTTACGTCCAAAACCACACACTATAGTATGTCCTTCTAAAGCATTTATCATTTCTCTATTTTTTTTTTGTTTAAGTGCATTGATGCTCCACCCACTGATGAGGTATTCCACGATAAATCGAATGGAGATAGCGGCAAGCAAAAACCCAATGAGTATAAAAAATATCGCAAAGGTTCTCCCTTGATCAGACAAAGCCCCAACTTCGCCATAACCTACCGTACTAAAGGTAATTACGGTCATGTACAAGGCATCAAAAAGGGAATAATTTTCCTCTATACTGTAAAACCCTAAGGTGCCAAAAAGAAGTATGAATACAAGGAGTGAAAGTGCACGAGTAAGGGGGGATTTAAAAAATGACATGACGCACTACAAATCAAAAACGGAACTTCTTTTGGTATAGACCATGTCCTTGAGCTTCATCCAAAAAGCCAGTGTAAGATAAAGTACAAATCCTCCAACCAAGGTGGCAAACGAAGCATAAATAAAAAACAAACGGATGCTTTTTACCTTCATACCCAATACTTCTGCAAGTCGGGTAGAAACCGCAAATCCATTACGCTCAAAAAATAAACGTATCCTATGGGGTGCATTCATCCTTACAAAATTACTTTTTTAATTCCTATCCTTCGGACGTTACTTTATTCCGTTTTCATCAATTCATAACCCACTTGGCAGCTCAAGCATTTGGTAAAGGTACAGTAATTTTTATGGAGATGCAGGAGCGCTTGTGAGGCAATGGCATTGATTTGGGGCACCTCTAAGGCTTTGAATTGACTCAGGATTCGATTGTTTTCTGCCGGAACACTTACTGCCCATTCAAAAAGAGCATCCTCCACTCCCTTACCACAATAGTTAGCATAAGCATTACGAATCGGAATCAGGGTATTGATCAGAAGCAGCTCAAAAAATCGCTTGTTTAATGTTTTGGGCTGTGGCTTACTTTCCACATCAAAATTATAGTGATTTTTCCAGTACTCACCTGCCTCTACTTTGAACAGCTCATAACAATTGGACAGACTTGTTCCTTGGACAACAGCCTGAAACAAAGCGGCGGACTTTGCATACACTTTTGCCAGTTGTGCCAAACGGATGGTGGGAAAGTTAGGGGGGCGCAATCGGGCAAAATGTATTTTTACGAGCGGGTTTATACTGAGTTTATATTTGGATTTCAAATACTGGTATCGTTGATACAATTCTGCATGATAATTCCCTTTTTGAGGCAGCTTCAAAAGTCCCGCCTGTCCCATGAATAAGGCTTCTAAATTTAAGACGTCAGTTCTTGTTTGAAGTACACATTTAAAAGGAATGGATTGAGCCATAGCATAAAATGAGTTTCCGTTGAGGTTGAGTCCAAACCCTTTGGCTAAAACGCTAAAGAAAACCGCCTCCCAATCGTTTTTGGACTGTTGTAAGGCCTCCCTAATGGTTCGCGTTCGCCATTCCATTCGCTCTACAAATAAGCGCTCTTGAAACGCCAACCATTTACTACTTGAAAAGGCTGTAAGCTGTGACTCACAAGGGATGAATTGAGTCTTTTTTCGAAAATTACTGTTGTAGTTTTCCACTACTTTTTCATCCACATAGTTACGCAGTTCTAAAGTAGGAATAGGAGTCCCCTTGGGATAGCAAACATCTGAATCAAAATTCCACACCACATGGAGGATCACATTGTCATAGCTGCTATCGGTATGATGCGCATGACGAAACCAATCCGAAGCATTGACATGTAACTCCACAGCCCCGCACCAATACAGTTGATCTAGGTAGAGTTTGGCTTCTGAAAAGTCTGGGCCACTGAGTGAATTCAAATGGCCAGGAAATAAAATTTCAAGAGATTCCCCGTTTACGGTTTGTAAACTGGATTTGGTAAATTTTTGAAATCTCCACAAAAAATGGAGTAAGGATTCATTCATTAACGTAAGCTTTGGGGAAGCCGTATTCTAATTGATCAGTGTTCTAGTTCACCTTCCCATTCTAAAATACCGCCTAAAAGATTATAGCAGGTTTCAATTCCATTTTGTTTAAATAGCTGACAGGCTTGTGCGCTACGCGCACCCGACCGACAATACACAAAATAAGTCTGAGACTTATCTAAAGCTTCCATTCCCTCCATGAACCCTTGAGGATCACGTATATCTAACAATTGTGCATTGATCAAATGACCTGATTCAAATTCTTCAGGGGTTCTTACATCAATAATGATACTGTCTGTTGTGGAGGCTTGCTTGGAAGCCCAAACTTCTTGAGTTAAATCCATTTTGGTTTTTTTGGCTAATGTACAATAGCTACTTTATTCAAACAAACCAAAAAAAAGTTTGATTGTAAACTATTTTTTATACATTTGTACCTACAAATATTGTAGTTACACGAATGAATTCTAGTCAACTCATCATAGCACTGGTCAAATCGAGTAGCGAAATTAATGACCAATTAATGCTCGCTTTAAAACCTTTTGGGGTGTCGATTCAACAGTTTAATGTATTGAGAATTTTGAGAGGGCAAAAGGGAATTGCAGCAAATTTATCTACCGTCCAAGAACGTATGGTAAATAAAATGAGCAATACCACCCGCCTGATTGATAAATTGATTGAGAAGTCTTATGTGGAGCGCCTTGTTTGTAAACAAAATAGAAGAAAAATCGAATTATACATCACAGAAGAAGGGTTGGCCTTTTTAAAACAAATCGATCCGGTTATAGATCGAGCAGAAAATGAAATGGTCGGTCATTTTAAAGCAGATGAAAAAGAAAAGATGGTTTCTCTATTAACTAAAATAAACGTTTAACTAATAAATTAAAATTGCTATGAAAAAGAATCTTTTAACCTTAAGTTTAGTCCTAAGCAGTATCTTAACCGTCTGGAGCCAATCCTCACTTATTCCAGTAGATGCTGAAGAAAGCAACATTCACTGGATGGCTAAAAAAGTAACTGGAGAACACGAAGGAACTATAAACTTGCTTGACGGATCTTTGGAGATGGAAGGAGACAAGATTGTCGGCGGAAGTTTTACTGTGGACATGAACAGTATCGTTTGTACGGACCTGAGCGGGGAGTACAAAGGAAAATTAGAAGGACATTTAAAGTCTGATGACTTTTTTAGTGTGGCCAACTTTCCTAAAGCGTCTTTATTGATTACGGATAGTGAAATGAAAATGAAAAATCATTACCAAATGACGGGTGCCTTAACCATTAAGGGCATTACGCATCCCGTAAATTTTGAAATGCATGTGGAAGGAAATACTGCCATGACAAAACTAATTGTTGACCGTTCGAAATACGACATCCGTTTTCGTTCTGCAAGCTTTTTCGAAAATCTAGGGGATAAAATGATCTATGACGATTTTGAGCTTGCCGTAAACTTAAAGTTTTAAGGTTGGAAAGAACAACAACAAAAAAAATAATAATTATTGTACGGGGATTTGGGGTAAATAACGAATTGTACTATATTTGATTTAATGAACCGAACAATAATTTTTTTAAACAAATGGTGGAACGCATTTCAGCAATGAAATCGTGAAACCAAACCGTATATAATTTTAAGGCTTGTCATCACGACAAGCCTTTTTTAATTGAGCTAAAATGAAGTCATATTCTCTTCAATCTGAACATAAAAAAATACTGGCTGACACCCTTACCCCGGTTAGTGTCTACCTAAAAATAAGGGATGTCTTTCCGCACAGCTTATTACTTGAAAGCAGTGATTACCATGCCAATAACAATGATTTTTCTTACATCTGCTGCAATCCCATTGCCAGCATATCCTTACAAAACGGCAAATTAACTACCCACTACCCCGACGGAAGTTCAACCTGTATTGAGGTAACCCAAGAGACGGATATCCCCGAAAAAATCCACACGTTTTCACAACAATTTAAAACGAAACGTTTTCCATTTAAATTTATAAGCAATGGAATCTTTGGATATATTGCCCACGATGCCGTGGAGTATTTTGAACAAATTGAATTAAACAAGGAGAAAAAGGGACAAGCCATTCCAGAAATTTATTATGCCGTGTATCAGAACATCATCGCCATCAGCTTGTTCAATCACGAAGCCCATCTATTTTCCCATAGTATCGACGGAAAACACAATCTAGAAAAACTAGAACAACTCATCAACGGGAAGCAGCAAAGTAAATTTAGTTTTGTAAAAAAGGGAGCGAAAAGTTCCAACCTCACCGATGCAGAATTTTTAGAATTTGTAGCCCAAGGCAAACAACACTGCTATCGTGGTGATGTTTTTCAATTGGTATTGTCCAGAAGGTTTAGTCAAGGCTTTCAAGGAGACGACTTCAACGTTTACCGCACCCTGCGCTCTATCAATCCTTCTCCTTACCTATTTTATTTTGACTACGGTGATTTTAAAATATTTGGCAGTTCGCCTGAGGCTCAGTTGGTAGTGCAGGACGGCAAGGCCGAAATTCATCCCATCGCAGGTACGTTTAAACGAACTGGAAATGATGAGGAGGATGCGGCCGCGGCTTTAGAACTTTCCAAGGATCCAAAGGAAAACAGTGAACATGTGATGTTGGTTGATCTGGCACGTAATGATTTAAGTAGAAACGGTTCGGCTGTAGTAGTAGAAAAAAACAGAGAAATCCAGTTTTATTCCCACGTGATACACTTGGTTTCCAAGGTGAGTTGTAAGATGAAAACTGCCGCCAAAACCTTTCGGGTGGTGGCCGATACCTTTCCTGCAGGAACACTTAGTGGGGCTCCCAAGCACAAAGCCCTTCAACTGATTGACCGCTACGAAAAAACCAAGCGAAATTTTTACGGTGGAGCGATTGGCTACCTTGATTTTGAGGGAAATTTCAATCATGCCATCATCATCCGTTCGTTTTTAAGCCAGCACAATCAATTGCACTATCAGGCAGGTGCGGGCATCGTAGCAGATTCCGTTCCAGAAAATGAATTACAAGAAGTTTACAATAAATTAGGCGCCTTAGATAAGGCCTTAAGCCTAGCCGAGAAAGTTTAGTACCCATGAAAAAAGTATTTGTTATCGATAATTACGATTCGTTTACCTACAATCTAGTCCACTATTTAGAAGAACTGAATTGTGAGGTTACGGTAAAGCGAAACGACCAATTTGAATTGGATGAACTGGAGGCATACCCGTTAATTCTGCTGTCCCCCGGACCCGGAATCCCAGACGAATCAGGCCTCCTCAAAGCGGCAATAGCCCGCTATGCCCCCACCAAAAAAATATTAGGCATCTGTCTAGGACAACAAGCTATTGGAGAAGTTTTCGGAGGCTCGCTTATCAATTTAGATAAAGTATACCACGGCATTGCCACTCCGATTAAAGTAATTCAAGAAGACCTCCTCTTTAAAGGACTTCCTCAAGACTTTGAAGTTGGACGTTACCATTCCTGGGTAGTTGCTAAGCCATTGCCGGAATGCTTGGAAGCCACCTCAATAGATGAGGACGGACAGTTGATGTCTTTAAGACACAAAACCTATGACGTCCGGGCGGTTCAATACCATCCTGAATCCGTATTGACCCCCCACGGAAAAACTATTTTAGCCAACTGGATCAACAGCAGTATATGAAAGCAATTCTCAATCAACTCATTCAGCACGAACAACTGACCCGTGAACAAGCACGACAGGTCATCATCAATATTGCCGACGGTAAGTACAATCCTTCACAAATCGCTGCCTTTTTAACCGTATTTATGATGCGTAGCATTAGCTTGGAAGAATTGGAAGGTTTTCGTGCGGCCTTGTTAGAACTCTGTATCCCTGTGGACCTCAGCGAATTTGAAGCCATTGATTTATGCGGAACGGGTGGCGATGAAAAAAATACCTTCAACATTTCTACCCTTTCTGCCTTTGTTACCGCAGGTGCAGGAGTTAAAGTAACCAAGCACGGCAATTATGGGGTGTCTTCAGGTTGCGGCTCGAGTAATGTACTGGAAGCGCTTGGTATTCGCTTTACCCATGAGGCTGACTTTTTAAAACGCTGTATGGAGCAAGCGGGGATCTGTATTTTACACGCCCCCCTTTTCCACCCTGCCATGAAAAATGTTGCTCCCATACGTAGAGAACTGGGGGTAAAGACCTTTTTTAATATGCTGGGGCCCTTAGTCAATCCAGCGGCTCCAAAATACCAATTGACAGGGGTATTCAACTTGGAATTGGCACGACTTTATTACTACCTCTTTCAAAATACTTCCAGTCAATTTACCGTGTTATATGCCTTAGACGGGTACGATGAAATTTCGCTAACAGGAGCCACCAAAGCCTTTAGTAATAAAGGTGAACGTATTTTGACTCCTCAGGATTTTGGGGTAGTACCCCTTCAAGCCTCTGCTATAGCCGGTGGAGAAACCGTGGATTCTTCTGCGGCAATTTTTACCGCTATTTTAAACAACCAAGGAACCCAAGCCCAACAAAATGTGGTCTGTGCCAATGCAGGAATGGCAATAGCAACTGCTAAAGACCTTTCCCCTATCGAAGGTTTTGAAGAAGCAAAACTTTCATTAGAATCTGGAAGCGCTCTTAAAGCATTTCAAACGCTGCAAAAACTTAGTCAATCATGAGTATTTTAGATCGTATCATAGCCGATAAAAAAATTGAAGTAGCCCAAAGAAAGTCTTTATTTCCGTCCGCCTACTGGGAAGCCTCTCCTCTTTTTGATCGAAAGGCGAATTCATTAAGCTCCCGCCTGCGAACCAGTGCCTCTGGAATTATTGCTGAGCATAAAAGGCGCTCACCTTCAAGACAAAACATCAACAGCAGCCTTTCCGTAAGTACGGTTGCGCAGGGGTATGAAAGTGCTGGGGTATGCGGAATGTCGTTGCTCACCGATGGAAAGTATTTCGGCGGCTCCTTAACCGATCTTACTTTGGCACGTGCGGTAACCGATCTCCCCCTGCTGCGGAAGGAATTTATTGTAGATGAATACCAACTCATTGAGGCTAAAGCGCATGGCGCAGATCTGATTTTATTGATTGCTGCTGTACTGAGCAGAAAGGAAATACAACATTTTTCCACTCTGGCCCAACAACTCGATATGGAGGTACTGGTAGAAGTTCACAACCAAGCAGAATTGGAAAAATCACTGATGCCCACCCTGGATTTATTAGGGGTCAACAACCGCAACCTCAAGACCTTTGAAGTGTCTCTCGAAACCAGCAAATCCTTAGCAGAATCCATTCCTGATGAATTTGTAAAGGTTTCTGAAAGTGGTATCTCCGATGTGACAGCCATTGAAGAATTACAAGAGTTTGGCTACCGCGGATTTTTAGTAGGAGAAAACTTTATGAAGACGGAAGATCCAGGAACGGCAGCTCGTGAATTCATCAAACAGTTAGAACGATGAGACTAAAAGTGTGCGGCATGCGAGAGCATGACAATATAGCGGCTCTAGCAGCCTTAACCCCCGACTATATGGGTTTTATTTTTTGGGCGCCCTCCAGTCGCTATGTCGATAAACCCACCCCCTCACTGCCCCAAGAAATTACAAAAACGGGGGTATTTGTCGATGCTACAGTAGACTATATACAATCCATGATCCATGCGCATGAGCTGCAAGCCGTTCAACTTCACGGTAAAGAAACTCCAAGGATATGTGCATTGGTCAAAGCATTTGGAGTAGAAGTCATCAAAGCGTTTTCGGTCAAAGATGAATTTGATTTTAAGATCTTAGCTCCTTATGAAGACTGCACAGACTATTTTTTATTTGATACCAAAGGGACCCTGCCCGGAGGCAATGGCTACCAATTTGACTGGACCTTACTCAACACCTACCCTTCTCAAAAACCCTTCTTTTTAAGTGGGGGGATTGGCCCCAACGAGCTTAAAAAAATAAAGGAATTAAGAAATACTAATTTACCTCTATTTGCTATTGATGTAAATAGTAAATTTGAGCGTTCTCCGGGATTAAAAAATATTGACCTTATCACACCATTTAAAAACGAATTAGATGAACTATAATGTAGATGAAAAAGGATATTACGGTGATTTTGGCGGCGCCTTTATCCCTGAAATGCTTTATCCCAATGTAGAAGAATTAAGACAAAACTACCTCAGCATAACAGCTGACCCCAGTTTTCAAAAAGAATTTGACGAACTCCTTAAGGTCTATGTAGGCCGTCCTACCCCTTTGTATTTTGCCAAACGCTTATCCGAAAAGTACCATACCAAAATCTACCTCAAACGAGAAGATTTATGCCATACGGGGGCACATAAAGTAAACAATACTATAGGGCAAATTTTACTGGCCAAGCGTTTAGGAAAAAAACGCATTATTGCGGAAACAGGTGCGGGCCAACACGGTGTTGCGACAGCCACGGTTTGTGCATTAATGGGGATAGAATGCATCGTTTATATGGGGGCGTTAGACATCAAGCGTCAAGCTCCCAATGTAGCCCGCATGAAAATGTTAGGCGCTGAGGTACGACCCGCACAGTCGGGCAGTAAAACCTTAAAAGATGCGACCAATGAAGCCATACGTGATTGGATCAACAATCCTGTAGACACCCACTACATTATTGGTTCGGTAGTTGGACCCCATCCTTATCCGGACATGGTGGCTCGTTTTCAGGCAGTCATCAGCAAGGAGACCCAATGGCAACTGCAAGAGGCTGAAGGTCGAGATTATCCTGATTACGTCATTGCCTGTGTAGGAGGAGGTAGCAATGCCGCAGGCTTGTACTACCATTACCTCAATGACGAACGGGTCAACATCATTGCAGTAGAGGCCGCAGGAAAAGGAATCGATTCTGGAGAAAGTGCCGCAACCTCAGCCCTGGGCAAGGAAGGCATCATCCATGGAAGTAAAACCTTACTGAT
>JALQVM010000044.1 GCA_023263685.1 Flavobacteriaceae bacterium
ACATCTGGAAGATTATCCTACCATGCATTTAGACCCTTGGGACATGAAAAATGGAGGAAGAACTTCCCAAGAGGATTTAAAAAAATACAACAAACAAAAAAGATGGGGCGTCAATGAAGGAAATCGTCATTTTTACAACAACGATTCGGAATACGACTACGACGAAGACAAAACGTTTGATTGGATTCGAGGAACACAAGTAGGAGGCCGATCCCTGATCTGGGGGCGCCAAACGTACCGTTGGAGTGACGATGATTTTGAAGCCAACTTACGAGATGGTATTGCCATAGATTGGCCTGTTCGATACAAAGACATAGCCCCCTGGTATTCCTATGTTGAAAAATATATTGGGGTCAGTGGAGAGGCATTAAACCTTCCGCAGCTTCCTGACAGTGAATTCTTACCGCCAATGGAGTTAAACTGTGTTGAAAAAGAATTACAAGCTTCCATTGCCAAAAACTACACCGACCGAGTCATGACAGTAGGAAGGGTAGCTCATATTACCCAAGGGACAAAATCCGACGGAGGGAGAACACAATGTCAGTTCCGAAATCGTTGCGACAGAGGATGTCCTTTTGGGTCTTATTTTAGCTCAAATTCCTCCACACTCCCTGCCGCAGAAAGAACAGGCAACATGACCTTACGCCCTAATTCTATCGTATCAGAAGTAATTTATGATGAAGCTACCCAAAAAGCTAAAGGAGTAAGAATCGTCGATGCACTGACCAAAGAAGTCATTGAATTCAACTCCAAAGTAGTCTTTATTTGTGCTTCTTCCATGGCCTCTACTGCCATACTGCTCAATTCAAAATCAAAGCGTTTTCCAAATGGAATGGGTAACGACTCCGGTGAATTGGGACACAACATCATGGACCACCAATTGGGGAGTGGAGCTTCTGGATCCTTTGACGGATTTGAAGACAAGTACTTTACCGGTAGACGTCCTAATGGATTTTACATCCCGCGTTTTAGAAACGTTGGAGGCAAAAAGAAAAATGTTGACTTCCTAAGAGGCTATGGCTACCAAGGAGGTGCAGGACGAGGCAATTGGTCTGATGCAATTGCTGAGTTTGCCTACGGTAGTGAATTTAAAAATGCCATGCTCAAACCAGGTAAATGGAACGTAGGTATGGGCGGTTTTGGTGAAGTATTGCCTTACCACGAAAACCGTATGTATTTGAATTATGACAAACTCGATCAGTGGGGCTTACCCAAAATTGTATTTGATGCTGAATTCAAAGACAACGAAAAGAAAATGAAGGAAGACTGGAAAGTCCAAGCCGCTGAAATGCTTGAAAACGCTGGTTGTAAAGATGTCAACATCTATGACTCCAACGCACCTATTGGAAAGGGAATCCACGAGATGGGAACCGCTCGAATGGGACACGATCCAAAAACTTCGGTGCTGAATAAGCACAATCAGATTCATGCAGTACCTAATGTCTATATGACCGATGGGGCGTTTATGACTTCTTCAGGAACTCAAAACCCCTCCTTGACCTATATGGCCTTTACCGCACGTGCGGTAAACCATGCCGTGTCTGAATTGAAGAAAATGAATCTTTAAAGCGTCCTTGTTTCATGGCGAAACATCCTACAAATGTCAAGAAACAAATTGCTTTGTTGGATGTCCAAAAGCTAGCCCTTGAACTAAACGGGAAGTGCCTATTAAGTGACCTTTCCCTAACGCTATCCGAGAATGAAATTCTGGCTCTTGTTGGAGAGTCAGGGAGTGGAAAGTCTTTGCTGGCACTTTCTCTTCTCGGTTTGCAGCCCCAAAATGCCTCCCTAACAGCCCAGCGACTTCTTTTTGATGGGCATCCCCTTCTAGATTTAGACAGCCCACTTTGGCAAAGCTTACGAGGAAATAAAATTGGAATGGTTTTTCAAGAACCCCAATCCAGCCTTAATCCCTCCATGCGCTGTGGAAAACAACTGCAGGAGGTTTTGCAACAGCACACCACACTTTCAAAAAAAGAACAACACCTCAAAATCATGGAAGCGCTGACAGAGGTCCAATTGCCAGATCCTGAACGAATTTTTAAATCCTATCCTCATGAAATCAGCGGGGGCCAAAAACAACGCGTAATGATTGCTATGGCATTACTTTGCCATCCCAAAGTTTTGATTGCTGATGAACCTACAACGGCACTTGACGTTACAGTACAAAAGGACATTATTGCACTTTTGAAAAGATTGCAACAAAAACGAAATATGAGTGTCTTATTTATTTCCCATGATTTGGCCCTTGTAAAGCAACTCGCAGATCGAGTGGCAGTAATGTACAAAGGAAAAATAGTTGAAGTAAATACGACTCAAAAAATTTTCAGCAACCCCAAAGAAGCCTATACCAAAGGACTTCTTTTTGCCCGCCCTTCAACAAATCAAAGAGTCTTTCCGCTACCCACCCTTGAAAACTACCTCAGCGGCACTTTCAAGGCGCATAGCCAAACCTCCAAAGAGCGTTTAGAACAACATAAAAAAATATATTCTCAACCTCCTTTACTTGAAGTAAACGAAATCGAAAAAACCTACACTGGTCGGCCTGGACTGTTTCAAAAGTCAACCTTTTTCCAAGCTGTAGCTCCCCTTAGTTTTTCCCTTTATCCAGGAGAAACACTGGGCTTGGTAGGAGAATCGGGTTGTGGAAAGTCAACGCTGGCAAGAACCCTTCTTTACCTTGACTCCCCCTCCCATGGAACGGTTTACTTTAAAGGAAAACAACTCAATCCCAATGACAAAAACTTGATGCATACCCTCAGACAAAAGGTTCAATTTGTTTTTCAAGATCCCTATGCATCTCTACATCCCTTAAAAACAATTGGAAATGCCATCCAAGAAGTTTTGGCCTATTATACAAATGCCCCTCAAAAACAGACCCAAGAGGAAGCCACCCAATTACTCACCCAAGTTGGGTTGAATGCAGAATTTTACGGTCGCTACCCACATCAACTTTCTGGAGGACAAAGGCAGCGAGTTGTAATTGCTAGAGCCCTGGCCTCTAAACCAGAACTACTGATCTGTGATGAAAGTGTGGCTGCGCTCGATATTTCCGTTCAGGCGCAGGTTTTAAATTTACTTAACCACCTCAAAAAAGAATTGGAGTTAAGCTATTTATTCATCTCCCATGACTTGGCTGTGGTTAAGTATATGTCTGACCGTATCATGGTGATGAAAGACGGCCACCTGATTGAATTACAAGAAGCAGACAAACTGTACGACCAACCTCAAAGCCCTTATACGAAAAGCCTTATTGAAGCCATTCCAAAGTAGGCAAAAGCGATACTCCTTAAGTCGAAGGGTTGGGAATTGCCTCGTGTATCAAATTAATTTCTGTTAAAATATCTTCGCTCAAACGAATGCCAGCGGTATCGATATTTTCTTTCAGCTGTACAAGATCTGTTGCACCGATGATATTACTGGTCATAAACGGCCGATCATTTACAAATGCCAGCGCAAGCTGGGTTAGGGTCAGTCCGCTTTTTTGAGCTAAATCATGATACCGTTCTACTGCATTGTTGCAGGGGTCGGAACTGTACCTGTCGTAATGAGGAAAAAGAGTAAGTCTTGCTTTTTCCGGTTGTTTTCCCCCTCGATACTTTCCGGAAAGCACACCAAAAGCAAGTGGCGAATAGGCTAAAAGCCCTACCTCCTCCCGATGGCATACCTCGGCATTGCCCACCTCAAAGGTTCTGTTTAGCAATGAGTAGGGATTTTGAATGGTTCGCACTCGAGGGCGTTCTGAATTTGAAGCCCTTAAAAAGCCCATGGTTCCCCAAGGAGTCTCATTTGACAATCCTATATGACGGATCGTACCTTTTTTTACATGGTTTCCCAAAGCCTCAAGGACCTCTTCAAAATTTTCTTGCCATAAATCGCCTCGCTTGTAATCGTATCCTCTCTTTCCGAAATAATTTGTGGGTCTTTCCGGCCAGTGCAATTGATACAAATCTATATAATCGGTTTGAAGTCGTTTGAGACTGTTTTCAACCGCTATGTCGATCGTCTCTTTGGTGTAGCGTTTTGCCGTACGTATGTGTTGTGTAAAGTCAGCAGGTCCTGCGATTTTTGAAGCAAGGATGATTTTGTCTCGAAGTCCTGATTTTTTAAACCACGTTCCAATAAAACGTTCGGTATCTCCTTGTTCCTCTTGCCTTGGAGGAATGGGGTAAAGCTCTGCCGTATCGAAAAAATTAACCCCTTGCTCAACGGCGTAGTCCATTTGTTCATGTCCTTCTTGTTCGGAGTTTTGTCTTCCCCAGGTCATTGTTCCTAGGCATATTTTACTAACTTTTATTTGGGTTCCGGGTATAAAATTGTATTCCATTAATTTGATTCTAATAGTGATGTAATTTCGTCTAGGGAAGGGCTTAAAACAACTTCAATTCTTCGGTTTGCTGCTCTACCTTCAGCTGAACTATTCGGTGCAATGGGTACAAATTCACTGCGTCCAGCGGCCGTTAAATTTTCAGGCAATAAGTTTTCATTTTTAAGAAGTATAGCCACCACAGCGGTCGCTCTTTTGGTTGATAGATCCCAGTTGGATTCCAGTGGGCCATTAGGCGAAAAAGGAACGTTGTCGGTATGCCCCTCTATTAAAATGGCAATGTCTGGATTCTCTTCCAAAACAGCAGCCAATTCGTTTAGCGCTTTCCTGCCTTCGGGTTCAATATCCCATCTTCCAGACTGGAATAAAAGTTTGTTTTCCATGGATACGTAAACCTTTCCATTTCGTTGTTCTACGGTCAATCCTTTTCCTTGGAAATTCAACAAGGCGTCTGAAAGCCTTTGTTTCAGTTCCTCTAAAGCCTGTTTTTGGTTTTGCATCATTTCTTCCAATTGATCCACTCGCTCTGAACGGGACTGTAATTCAGTTTTACGCAAGGCGATTTCTTTTAATAAGGCATTGTTTGCTGCGATGCTGCTTTGGATTTTTTCTTCGCTGTTTTCTTTTAAAAGGGTGTATTTTTCTTCCCAGTCTTTTAGTTCTTTTAAGCCAGTGGCAACACTATCTCGTGACCTAGACAGGTAGCGTTCAACTTCACCAAGGGTAGCACTGAGTTGGTCCCAAGACTGTTGAAGCGAATCCCTGGATTTTTCATACGCATTGCGTTCTGCTTTCACAACCGCATAACGGGCCTCAAGATCGTTAAATACTTTTGTAGAAACACAACTGGTATAGACCATAAAAAAGACGGCACAACAAAGAAAGAAAGCGTATTTCATATTTAAAATTTAAGTTCGAGTCCTACGGGACAATGATCAGAATGTTTGGCTTCGGGTAAAATAAAAGAACGGAAGATCGAATTTTTAAGAGGAGCGCTGACAAGGGCGTAATCAATGCGCCATCCTTTATTGTTATTTCTAGCGTTGGCGCGATAACTCCACCAAGAATACTGGTGGGGTTCTGGGTTTAAATACCTAAAGGAATCAACAAATCCCGACTCCATAAACTGATTCAACCATTCTCTTTCTTCGGGCAAAAATCCCGATACATTTTTATTACGAACCGGATCATGAATGTCAATTGGCTTATGGCAAATATTGTAATCTCCGCAGATGATTAGGTTGGGATACTCCTTTTTGAGTTGGTTGATGTAGGTTTGAAATTCATCCATAAATTGAAACTTATAGTCCAGGCGGGCAGCATTCGTTCCAGAGGGCAAATACAAACTCATAATAGAAACTTCCTTAAAATCCACTCTGAGTATTCGCCCTTCAAAGTCCATGTGTTCAATTCCACTCCCATAGGCCACGTTTAAGGGCTTAAGTTTTGAAAAAATAGCCACCCCACTGTATCCTTTTTTTTGAGCAGAAAACCAATAGTGGTGATAGCCAAGTGCTTCTATAGCGGCTGTATCCACTTGGGATTCTAGGGCTTTGGTTTCTTGGATGCAAATCACATCGGCTTGAGTAGCTTCGAGCCAGGAGGCAAATCCCTTCGTTAGGGCAGCACGAATTCCGTTGACATTGTAGGAAAGTAGTTTCAATACTATTTTTTACGAAGATAAAAAATCCAAGCGGTAAGGAAAACTAATTCTTTAGACTTGAATTTACTTCCTCTGTAAAAAACCTACTTAAATTTGTTTGAGAAGGGAAGTAATGGATACCTGGGCTTGTATGATGGCTTTTAGCTCTTGGATGGCAATCCGCTTTTGCTCCATGGAATCCCGTTCTCTGAGTGTCACAGTCTGGTCTTTTAAACTTTGATGATCTACTGTAATACAAAAAGGGGTGCCTAGGGCATCCTGTCTTCTGTAGCGTCTTCCTACGGCATCCTTTTCATCGTAAACCGTTTGAAAATCCCATTTTAAATCCTCAACTATAGTTCTGGCTAATTCGGGCAGGCCGTCTTTTTTAACCAAGGGTAAAACTGCCGCCTTGTTGGGTGCAAGTGCATAGGGAAACTTTAATACCGTTCGGGTGGCTCCTCCTTCTAATACTTCCTCTGTGAGCGAATTTGAAAAAACAGCTAAAAACATCCGATCCAATCCGATGGAGGTTTCTACTACATAAGGAACGTAGTTTTCATTGCGTTCTGGATCAAAATATTGTAATTTCTTTCCGGTAAATTTTTCATGGCTGGAAAGATCAAAATCTGTTCTCGAGTGAATTCCTTCTAGCTCCTTAAATCCAAAAGGAAAACGAAATTCAATATCCGAAGCTGCATCTGCATAATGGGCCAATTTTTCATGATCGTGAAAACGGTATTTTTCTTCTCCCATACCAAGTGCTAAATGCCATTTCATTCGATTTTCTTTCCATTGGGCATACCATTCTTTTTGGGTTCCAGGTGGAATAAAAAATTGCATCTCCATTTGCTCAAATTCACGCATTCTGAAAATAAATTGACGGGCAACAATTTCATTTCTAAAGGCTTTTCCTGTTTGAGCTATACCAAAAGGCAGCTTCATTCGAGCCGTTTTTTGGACGTTTAAAAAATTAACAAAAATACCTTGAGCCGTCTCGGGTCGTAAATACAAATCCATTGCCGTGTCTGCTGAGGCGCCCAGTTTTGTGCCAAACATCAAGTTGAACTGCTTGACATCGGTCCATTCTCTTGAACCGGACTCTGGACATGAAATCTCAAGTTCTTCAATTAATGCTTTGACATCGGCTAAATCCTCTTTTTCTAAGGATTGGCCCAAACGCTTTAAAATGGCTTCCGCATTTTCTTGGTGAGCTAAGACCCTGGGGTTGGTAGCGCGAAATTGAGCTTCGTCAAAAGCAGCTCCAAAACGTTTGGCCGCTTTTTGCACTTCTTTTTCAATTTTAGCTTCAATTTTAGCTACATATTCCTCAACCAAAACGTCTGCACGGTATCTTTTCTTTGAGGTTTTGTTGTCAATTAAGGGATCATTAAACGCATCCACGTGACCTGAAGCCTTCCAAGTGGTAGGGTGCATAAAGATGGCTGCATCAATCCCAACAATATTTTCATGGAGTTGAACCATGGCTTTCCACCAATACTCGCGGATGTTGTTTTTGAGTGCTACTCCATTTTGCGCATAGTCATAAACGGCACTAAGTCCATCATAAATTTCACTTGAAGGGAATACAAAACCATACTCTTTGGCATGGGAAATAACTTTTTTAAATTGATCTGTTTGCTGCGTCATGGCGCAAAAATAATTCTTTTTGTTATTTTTAATAGGCTCTTGATCTTATTCTATGAAAAAAAACAGCAAAGCTATTTTGCAGACCCTCTCCGATTTTATTTTTCCACACATTGCTATGGTTGTGAAACGCCGTTGAAGTTTTACGAAAAAAAATATACACAAGTTGTCTGATTCAATTGCACTTGACCTCATTTTGTACTTCGATAGCTAATCCCCTTTACCAAAAACTGTCCCTACGTTTTCCAATTCAAACTGCAACCAGTTTATTCTATTTTGAGAAAGAGGGAATTTTAGCGCATTTAATTCATCTTTTTAAATACAGCGGTGCAAAGGAACTGGGGTTCTTTTTAGGATCATGGCTTGGAGCCTGTCTAAAAGAAGGTCTCATAGCCGAGGATATAGATGCCATCGTACCCGTACCCCTTCATCCGCTCAAAAAAAGAAAAAGAGGCTACAATCAGTCAGAGCTCATTGCAAAGGCACTAAGTAAAAAAATGAAACGGCCCTTGCTTTTCCAAGGGCTGATTCGAGTAAAAAATACTACTGCCTTGGCACAGTTAGGTAAAAATGAAAGAGAATTAGAAGTACAGCATGCCTTTCAGACCAACCTAAACATTACAGATCGTTCATTACACCTGCTTCTGGTAGACGATGTACTAACCACAGGAGCAACACTTAGCGCCTGTGCGTCAGCTTTATTGATAAATTCCAATATAAAAATAAGTATCGCTGTACTTGCTTGTAGGTTGTAAGTAGAATAATGCTTTATTTTGTGGGTATATTTTAATGATGCGAATTGGTTTAAAATTTCTCCTCCTTGGAGGTCTCTTACTGACCACATTACAATGTGCCAAAAGGGCTTCTCCAACGGGTGGTCCCAGAGACAGCTTACCCCCTGTATTGGTCAATGCATCGCCCAAACTCAACACCGTTTTTTTTGACAAAGAGGAAATCAATTTGACCTTTGATGAATACGTGACGCTTAAAGATATTAGCAAACAACTGATTATTTCGCCTCCACTAAACTCCTCTCAATATAAAGTTTATCCCGTTACAGGAGCTTCTAAAAAAGTAACGCTTAGACTTCAAGACAGTCTTTTAAAAAACACTACCTATACGTTTAATTTTGGTGAGGGCATTATAGATTTTAACGAAGGGAATCCTGCCTCCTATTTGACCTACACTTTATCTACAGGAGCTACAATTGATTCACTTTACCTCAAAGGGAAAGTAAGCGATGCCTTTGAAAGAGAAACAGAGCGATACATCTCGCTCCAGCTTTACCCTGTGGACAGCGTTTACAACGATTCGGTTATTTTCACAGAAAAACCGCTCTATGTAACCAGCACCTTGGACACTACCCTTTTTCGTTTTCAAAATTTAAGAGCGGGTAAGTATGCCATTATTGCACTAGAAGACAAAGCTGGGAATTACTTCTTTGAACAAAATATGGACAAAATAGGTTTTGTAGAAGACTTGATTGAATTGCCTCAAGATTCCATTCTCGACTTTCGGCTGTTTCAAGAAAAAGCGAACTTCTTTTGGGACAAACCCTATTTTATCAACGACCATCACATCGCTTTAGCCTATTATGGAGAACGAGAAGAGGAAGCCTTTAAAATGGTCAGTGAAGTTCCAGATTCCTTTGAATTTTTGGTCACGCAAAACCGAGTAACCGATACCTTAGATTACTGGTTTAAAGGAGCAGAACTGGATTCGCTCCAATTTGAATTAAACATCAAAGATTCGCTACAAATTAAAACCGTTCAGTTTAAAAATCCCATTCCGGATTCTTTGGTAATTGATAAGCATACCGCAGGAAGCTTACGTCTTGTAGAAAAGTTTGAACTGAAAAGCAATCTTCCCATCACGGAAGTAAACTCAGAAATGGTACAGGTTACCAACGTCGATACACTACCGATTCCGGCACGTTTGAAAATTCAAGAAAACTACGATCGCATTACGGTAGATTTTGAAGTCCTTCCCAACGATCGGTATGAAATTACTCTTTTACCCAATGCACTGGTCGATTTTTGGGGAAATACAAACGATACACTGGTGTACCGCACCTCAACTAAAAAAGTGGAAGACTACGGTAACATTTTTTTAAGGGTTCAACACCAAAGCCCCCATCCCTACATAATCGAATTGCTTAAGGGAGATGAAGTTTTTCGCAGATATGACAGCCCGATAGAAGGAAACAATTATTCTTTTAAATTACTCGATGCCGGAAAGTATAGCGTTCGTCTGATTGAGGATGCCAATAAAAACAAAAAATGGGACACGGGTAATTATTTGAAAAAAATCCAGCCCGAAAACGTTATTTATTTTTGGAAAGAAATTGATCTTAGAGCGAATTGGGACATGAATGAAACTTTTAATACAAGTCAAAACTATCCCGATCCTCCAGAAAGCGCAACCGTTTCCGATGTGCTTGCAGGTCCAGAAAGTCCAGCTCAGCCGTAACTACAGTTTCCGCTGCAGCAGGGGCTTTTGCCAAAGGATGGCCTAGCGGACCATAAACCGCTGTATGGCCTGGATAAGCATGCTTTTTTTCGTCATTTCCTATACGGTTCACTCCCACTACATAGGCGAGGTTTTCAATTGCTCTGGCTTGCAGTAAGGTGTCCCAAGCATGAATCCGAGGCGTTGGCCAGTTGGCAACATACAGGAGTAAATCGTAGTCTTGGGTGTTTCGAGACCAGACAGGAAATCGCAAATCATAACATATTCTAAGGCAAATTTTCCAACCTTGGTATTCAAAAATTCCATTGTTGGACCCTTGCTGATATACTTTATCTTCACCCGCCAGCGTAAAGGTATGCCGCTTGTCGTAAAACAGTACGTTTTCAGTAGGGGTAACCAGCACAAACCGATTGTAGTAATGCGCTCCCTCACTAATCACTAAACTTCCCCCCACTGCGGCATTTAATTGAAGTGCCCACTTTTGCATCCATTGTACAGTGGAGCCATCCATAGGTTCTGCAACTGCCTTTGGATTCATTGTAAATCCTGAGGTAAACATTTCAGGAAATAATATAAGGTCGGTTGGGGATTTGATCTTATTTAAATGCTTTTCAATGAGGGTTTTGTTTTCCAAAGGAGACTCCCAGAAAAGAGGAATTTGTAAAGCCGTTATGCTAAGTTTAGATTTCATTATAAATTACAAGCTCAGCTGATTGAAACTTCCTAAATTTAGGAAGTATTTAGAATACCTGCTCCTATGCGTATCAATATTATGATCCTCACTTTTTTAATTATTCAGTTAAACTGTTATGGGCAACTGTATTTTCCTCCTGCCCATCAGGTTTGGGAAACAAAAAGTCCAAAGGATTTTAATTTGGACTTGGAGCGGTTGACCCACGCAATTCAATTTGCTCAATCCAATGAATATTCTGGGGATAGGGATTTGCGTATTGCGATCCTTAACAGCTTTAAAAGAGAACCTTACCATACCATTTTAGGCCCTACCCAAAAACGTGGAGGACCCGCCGGTATACTTTTGAAAAACGGATATCAAATTGCCAGTTGGGGTGATGTCAAACGTGTTGACATGACCTTTAGCGTGACTAAAAGCTATTTGTCTACCGTAGCAGGTTTGGCTGTTGACAGGGGCTATTTTAAGCCTCAAGATGCTGTTGCAGAAAGTGTTTGGGACACTACTTTTGACGGGGAACACAACCGCCAGATTACATGGCAACATTTACTTACTCAGTCGTCAGACTGGTCGGGTACGCTTTGGGGGATGCACGACTGGGCGGACCGCCCACCCAGCGAGGGAAGTATAGACGATTGGAAAAACAGAACGCTCTACCCCCCAGGAACTCACTTTAAATACAACGACGTTCGAGTCAATCTACTCGCTTACTCCCTGCTCCAAGTTTGGCGCAAGCCCCTTCCTCAAGTAATTAAAGAACATATCATGGATCCTATTGGTGCCAGTCAAACCTGGAGGTGGTATGGCTATACAAATTCATGGGTTGACTTAGATGGAACCCGAGTGCAATCTGTTTCTGGAGGGGGGCATTCTGGCGGTGGTCTTTTCATCAATACAGAAGATCAGGCCCGTTTTGGTTTGCTCTTTTTGAATCGCGGCAATTGGAACGGCACCCAACTGATCAGTCCGTCTTGGATTGAAGAGGCTACAACTCCTTCAGCTGCCAATGCGAATTACGGTTATTTATGGTGGCTCAACAAGAAAGGTAGTAGTCGCTATTGGGAGGAAGTCCCAGAAAATGTTTATTATGCCGCAGGTTTTGGGGGTAATTTTATCGTGCTCATTCCCGATGAGCAAATGGTAATCGTTACCCGATGGCTTGAACCTTCTACCCTTGGGAAATTTGTAAAACTAGTCCTGGATGCGGTCCCCTAAAGCGTTAATTTTTGACATGGATGGTACTTTAGTAGACAATATGGAGTACCACAAACAGTCTTGGATAGAACTTTTTAAGTTGCACCAATTGGACTTGGATTACGACACCTTTGACCAACACTATCACAAAGGTTCTTTAGTTGAAATAATGAGTCGCCTTTTTCCCCATATCACGGACCCGAAAGAACTCTTCCGTATCGGGAGTTATAAAGAAGAATTGTACCGGGAGCTATACCGTCCTCACGTACAAGCCCTAGATGGGTTGTATACTTTTTTAGACCTTCAACAGCAGCAGCATGTCCCTATGGGCATTGCAACTATGGGAGATCAGCACAATATTGATTTTATATTTGAGGCTTTAGAATTAGAAGCCTACTTTCATTCTACTACAGGGGGGCATCAGGTAACAAACGGGAAACCCCATCCTGAAATTTTTTTAACAGCGGCTAAAAAATTGGGGGTAGCTCCAGAAGATTGTTTGGTTTTTGAAGATACCCGCTCTGGGGTTACCGCGGCTCGAGCTGCTGGAATGCAGGTGATTGGATTAACTACGATGTTTGACCAAAAAACTTTAGTAGAACTGGGTTGTATCCAAGCGGTGGAGGATTTTAATGCACTGGAGCTTTTTTGAACCCTCTTTACTTTAAGTTCTATTGCGCTCATTTCTAAGCTTTTGGATTTTAGAAAGAATTCATTAATTTTAAGGCGTAAGTACCTTTTAAAGGTATAGATATTGTCTAGACGGGACCTAAAACCGAAAAAGACCTAACCTACTATCTTATTTATTACGTACCCCAAATCCTACCTATTGCTAGTTTTAGCCATTTTACCCTATACGCTCCTTGCTCAACATACACGCTTTGCCGTGAAAGGGGGCTTGAATCTCTCCAGAGATAAATTTGAAGTCTACGAAGCGGGAGTTCCGCTTCATTTAACCACTGAAGTCGTTTCCTCTT
>JALQVM010000045.1 GCA_023263685.1 Flavobacteriaceae bacterium
TATATTTCAATTCTATAATTTTTATAAAAATTGACAACTAGCGGTAAATCAGGTACAATAGAAAAGTTAAAAGCTCACATTTTAGAACAGTACGATATAAAAGGGGGCCTCACTCCTCTAGCGGGCGAGCTTGATTTAAACTTCAAATTACGCTCAGTACAAGGAGACTCCTTTGTGCTTAAATTATATGCACCAGATCGTGATCCTCAGTTTTTAGATTTTCAAACTAAAATTTTAAGTCATTTAGAGACCAAACGATTTGACTTTCAGCTTCCCCAGATTATTAAAACGATAGGAGGTGAACCAACCACTCTTTATACAGACGAGAACCAACAACAAAGAAGTGTCCAACTTTTGAGCTGGGTTTCTGGTCGCTTGTGGAATACTGTAAATCCTGCTACCGATGCCCTGCGCCATGGGCTTGGATCGGTTTGTGGTCAATTGGGTGCCCTGTTGCAAGATTTTGATCATCCCTTCGCACATCGAGAATTTGAATGGGATGTTGCCAAGGGTTTGTGGACCAAGGCGTATTTAGATCTTTTTACTTTAGAAGAGCAAAGTTTGCTAAAAAAAATCCTCAATCAATTTGAAGCAATTCAGCCGGAATACAGTCAGTTAGCTAAAACGCTAGTGCATAATGATGCGAATGATTTTAATGTGTTGGTTTCAGAGGATGTTTTTAATCCAAAACTGGAGGGAGTAATTGATTTCGGAGATGCTATATATACTCAAACCGTTAACGATTTGGCAATTTGTTGTTCTTATGCGATTATGGGATTTGAGGATCCTCTTGAGGCTTCCCTTCCCATCATTAAAGGGTATCATGCCTCTTTTCCTCTTGAGGAGGAAGCTCTAAAACACCTTTACATATGTATAGCCTTACGGTTGACCCTTTCGGTAACAAAATCAAGAATCAATCAAACTGAGGCGGCGGACAACCCCTACCTTCAAGTGAGTGACCAAGCGGCTTGGAAGCTTTTGCATAAATGGATTCAAATCGACCCCGAATTGGCCTACTATCGTTTTAGAGAGGCCTGTGGAATGTCTCCCCATCCCCAAGCACACTCTTTTGTTGACTGGGCTTTAAGCCAAGAAGTTTCGCTTCAGTCGCTCTTTCCTACACTAGAAAAAACAGAGGTTTTACCCTTGGATCTAAGTATCTCTAGTCTATGGCTCGGTCATTCTGAGGACTTTAACAATTTAGATTGGTTTGACTATCAATTGGCTTCTCTTCAAAAAGTGCATCCTGAGAAACTTATTGCTGGAGGTTATCTGGAAGCCAGACCACTTTATACTGCAGCCACTTACGATAAAATTGGAAATGAGGGTCCGGAAAACCGTTGTATGCATTTGGGTACCGATTTTTGGGTCCAAGCATCAACTCCGGTTCACGCAATTTATGGAGGAGAGGTTGTTGTTGCTGTAAAGGAGAAAGGAGATAAAAAATACGGGGGACTTATCATTTTAAAGCATCAAGAAGAAGGCATAGTTTTTTATTCGCTGTATGGACATTTGTCAGCGGCAAGTGTAAATAAACTCACTCCGGGAGGTTGGATTAATCAGGGAGATAGGATAGGGGAAGTTGGATGCGCTACTGAAAATGGGAATTGGTCTCCTCACTTGCACTTTCAGCTTTTACTCAGTCTTTTAGGCTATACCAATGATTTTCCAGGGGTAGCCTATGTTAAAGAAAAAGAAACTTGGCAATCAATTTGTCCTGATCCAAATTTATTATTTAAAACAGAAGGATTAAAACCCATCGAACCCTCCGTTTCAGATCAGCTTTTAGCGGACAGAAAAAAATATTTGGGCAGTGGCATGAGCCTCCAGTATAAAGAACCGCTTTATATACAAAGAGGTTCAGGGGTTTATTTATACGATCACTTAGGAAGAAAATATTTAGACACTGTAAATAATGTGGCACATGTAGGCCATGAACACCCAAGAGTGGTCAAGGCAGGACAAAAGCAAATGGCCGTATTAAACACAAATTCGAGGTATCTACACGACAATATAACGACTCTTGCTGAACAACTAAAAGCCACCTTGCCGCCAGAATTAAGTGTTTTTCACTTTGTTAATTCGGGTAGTGAAGCGAATGAGCTGGCTTTAAGAATGGTTAAGGCTTATACAGGTACAAATGAAATGCTGGTCTCTGAGGTTGGTTACCATGGAAATACCACGGGATGTGTTGAAATCAGTTCCTATAAGTTTGACGGCAAAGGGGGAGAAGGTGCCGCTGAACATGTCCATGTGTTTCCCATGCCAGATCCTTTTAGAGGAAAGTATAGGGGCAATGAAACAGGGGCGAGTTATGCTGAGGAGGTTCAATTACTGATCGATCAATTGAATCGCAAACAAAAAAAACTTGGAGGATTCATCATTGAGCCTATTTTGAGTTGTGGTGGACAAATTGAGCTCCCTGAGGGTTTCCTTAAAAAAGCATACGCTAGTGTTAGAAAAGCAGGTGGCCTTTGTATTTCGGATGAGGTCCAGACGGGATGCGGGCGAATGGGTAAAACGTTTTGGGGATTTCAGTTGCACGAGGTAATCCCTGACATCATTACCCTTGGAAAACCCCTCGGTAATGGACACCCTGTTGCAGCCGTTGTTTGCACGAAACAAGTCGCATCAAAATTTGCCAATGGCATGGAGTTTTTTAATACGTTTGGGGGAAATCCTGTTTCTTGTGCCATTGCTAGTGAAGTGTTGCATTTGGTAGAAGAAGAAAAGCTACAGTCGAATGCACTAAAAGTAGGAGCCTATTTAAAAGCTGAACTAAACAAACTTTCAGCCTCTTTTCCGATCATGGGTTCCATTCGAGGTCAAGGGCTTTTTTTGGGAATAGAACTGGTTACTGCTAGCAAACAGCCGCTGGACACTCAAGCCAATTATTTGGTGAATCGCATGAAGCAGCATGGAATCTTAATGAGTACCGATGGACCGGATCACAACGTCATTAAAATCAAACCTCCCCTAGTATTTTCCATAGAAGATGCCAATCTTTTACTCCAAACCTTGGGTCGTATTTTAAAAGAAGATGTTATGAAAATGATCTAAACCGTAGTATGTCAATATTTTTTGTAATTTTAATTACTACTAAATTTTATTTAAAATGAGTGAAATTGTAATAATCATTATTGGAGCAGTAACTCTTGTGGGTGGGGTGATTTTATATGCCGTAATATCTACAGCTACCGGTTTAGAAGAAGACGAAAACAAGAACTATATTCCGGACTGGATTGAGCGTAAATTTCCTTCAATTTTTAAATCCAGCAAGGATTTAGACTGAATTTATCCCATACTAGAGGATTATTAAGGCAATAAACCCTTAGTTTCGCGGTTATTGTAATAGTTACAATATACCTATTATGAAATATTTTAAATCCATACTTTCCATTCTGGCGATCGTAGCTGTATTTAAAGCGTATAGTCAATCAGAACAAACTCCCTGGCTATACACTATGAGTGCAAATAGCATTAATCTTTTAGGGGATGGGGTAGAATCGGGTTTAAATTTCGGAGGGCCAGTATTTGGTTTGAGTAGGCATTTGACCGGAGGTCTATCTGTTGGATCTCAATTTGGGCTGGGTCAGGTTGATAATTTCACCAATTCGTATACCTATACCTCACTCGATGGATTTTTTAAAATGAATTTGGCTAAAGGCAGTTTTACTCCTTATTTGCTTGCAGGATATGGATTTTCACTTTTTTCGGATGGGGAAGAAAGAGAGGGTTTTTTTCCTTCTTCTGAGACGAGTAAAACCTATATTGGTGGGATAGGATTTAATGTATTTACTAATGGGAAAATAGATATCAACGTACAATCTTCCTACCGACGCATGAACGAACGCGGTGGCTATAACCACTTACAACATTTAGTGGGAATTGGATACGGTTTTGGTTCTTTAGATTCCGACAAAGACGGAGTGCCCGATAAAAAAGACAACTGCCCTACCGTTCCTGGACTAAAAGAATTTGATGGTTGTCCCGATACGGACGGTGACGGAATCATTGACAAAGAAGACAAGTGTCCAGATAGTGCAGGTTCCCCAGAATTTCAGGGGTGTAACGATACCGATGGCGACGGTATTCCAGATCCTGACGACAGCTGTCCAGACAAACCAGGTACGCTAGAAATGTATGGCTGTCCGGATTCAGACGGTGATGGATTGGCAGATCCTAGTGACTTCTGTAAGGATGAAGCCGGTCCCGCAGAAAATAACGGTTGCCCCTGGCCAGATGATGATAAGGATGGGGTACCAAATAAAGACGATCTTTGTCCTGACGAACAAGGAACGGCTTCTAACAATGGCTGTCCGGAATTATCTTCCGAAATCGTAGAAACCTTAAACGAATTCGGATCGCGCATTTATTTCCCCGCAAATAGTGCCCAAATTATTGGTAAAAAAACACGGGACGTTTTGGAACAAATCAAGACGGTATTGGTTGAAAATCCTAAAGGCAATATAGTCATAGAGGGCTACACTTCCTCTGATGGTGATGAAGATTACAATGTAACTTTATCAAATAAAAGAGCAGAAGCTGTAATGTCCTATTTAATCCATTTGGGAATACCGGCAGATCGACTTGAAGTGCAAGGATACGGCGAATCGGATCCTGTGGGCGACAACAGCAAACCCAAAGGGAGGGCACTGAACCGTAGGGTTCAATTTAAGCCCAAGCGAAACTAGTGGCTGTTTTTTAAAGTTTTGATTGTGCTAATGGGGTCTGCAGCTTTAAATACATGACTACCGGCCACCAGTACATCGGCTCCACATTGGATTAATTTGGCGGCATTTTGATCCGTTACCCCTCCGTCGATTTCTATCTGACACTTGCTGTTGGTTTTCTCGATCAATTCTTTGAGTTCTTTTATTTTTTCGTAAGTGTGTTCTATAAACGTTTGACCTCCGAATCCGGGGTTTACACTCATGATACAGACCAAATCAATCGCTTGAATAGTGTCTTTTAGTAGTTCTACTGGTGTATGTGGATTAAGGGCTACTCCTGCTTTCATCCCAAAGGATTTGATTAATTGAAGGCTTCTGTGAAGATGTGTACAGGCTTCGTAATGAACCGTAAGTATAGCTGCGCCCAATTTGTGAAAGGTTTCTACATAGCGATCAGGATCTACGATCATTAAATGAACGTCTAGTGGTTTTTGGGCGTGTTTTTGAATGGCAGCCAAAACAGGCATCCCAAAAGAAATGTTTGGTACAAAAACCCCGTCCATGATATCAATGTGGAACCAATCGGCTTCACTGTTGTTGATCATTTTACAGTCCCGTTCTAAATTTCCGAAGTCGGAGGCCAGTACCGAAGGCGCAATTATTGTTGGCATGAATTTCTTTAGTTAAAGATACAAAAAAAGGCAACTCGTTAAAGTTGCCTTGTGCTTTACCCCAAATAGGTTTTTAGAATTTTACTTCTTGAGGTATGTTTGAGTCTACGAATTGCTTTTTCTTTGATTTGACGCACGCGTTCACGGGTTAAATCAAAGGTTTCCCCAATTTCTTCAAGCGTCATGGCGTGTTGGTTGCCTAAACCGAAATACAAACGAACAACATCCGCCTCTCTAGGAGTTAGTGTTTCTAATGCTCTTTCTATTTCCGTTCGAAGCGACTCATGCAATAGCGTTCTGTCAGGGTTAGGGGACTCTCCACTATTGAGAACATCATAAAGGTTGGAGTCTTCTCCTTCAACTAAAGGTGCGTCCATGGATACATGGCGCCCTGAATTTTTGAGAGACTCTTTAACGTCATTGATGGTCATATCCAATTCCTTAGCGATTTCTTCAGCAGAGGGGGCACGTTCGTGCGCTTGCTCAAGAAAGGCATAGGTTTTATTGATTTTATTAATAGAACCAATTTTGTTTAGCGGAAGCCGGACAATTCTTGATTGTTCAGCCAGCGCTTGCAAAATGGATTGACGAATCCACCATACGGCATAGGAGATAAACTTAAACCCTCGTGTTTCATCAAAACGCTGAGCAGCTTTAATCAAACCTAGATTTCCTTCGTTGATCAAATCGGGTAAGGTCAGTCCTTGATTTTGATATTGCTTGGCAACAGATACCACAAAACGCAGATTGGCCTTGGTTAGTTTTTCCAAGGCAATTTGATCTCCAGCTTTTATACGCTGAGCCAATTCAACCTCTTCCTCGGCTGTAATTAAATCTACTTTTCCGATTTCTTGAAGGTATTTATCAAGGGAAGCGGTTTCTCTATTGGTTACCTGTTTGGTAATTTTAAGCTGTCTCATGCATTAAATCGTATAGGTTTGTAGTAGTATTACGTTAGAATCTTTAAAATGTTACAAAAAGACGGATAAAATTATTACTCTTTTTTATCCGGTCTTGGTAACAATGCTTTACGCGATACTTTTTCTTTTCGAGTTCTTGAATCAATACCGAAGTATTTTACCTTCAGAATATCTCCAAGATTGACCACATCCGATACATTTTCAGTACGTTCCCAAGCCAATTCACTGACGTGAAGTAATACTTCATTACCAGGAGCTTCTGTATATTCAACTACCGCTCCAAAGTCAAGCATTTTAATTACTTTAACCTCATAAGTATTGCCTACTTTGGGTTTGAACGTGATCGAATCGATTTTACTTTCCACCATGGCAATTCCTTCTGGAGAAGTACCCAAAATTTCTACTATACCTTCTTCGGTTACAGGGTCTTCGTTAATAACGATAGTACAACCTGATTCCTTCTGAAGTTCTTGGATTACTTTTCCACCAGGCCCGATTAAGGCGCCGATGTATTCGTTAGGAATTCTACGATTAATCATTTTTGGTGCATGGGCTTTTACCTCTGCATTCGGAACAGCTATCGTATCGGTAAGGTGTTTTAAGATGTGTAACCTTCCTTCTCTTGCTTGGTTCAAGGCTTGGGTCATGATATCAAATCGCAATCCTTTGATTTTGATGTCCATCTGACATGCCGTGATCCCGTCCGCAGTACCCGTAACTTTAAAGTCCATATCTCCAAGGTGATCTTCATCTCCTAAGATGTCTGAAAGTACAGCAAATTTATCTCCTTCAGTGATCAACCCCATGGCTATACCAGAAACGGGTTTAGAGATTTGTACTCCTGCATCCATTAAGGCCATGGTTCCAGCACAAACTGTAGCCATTGAAGAAGAACCGTTAGATTCTAATACTTCGGAAACCACACGAACAGTGTAGGGACAAGTGTCTGGAATTACTTTTTTCAAAGCTCTTTGTGCTAAGTTTCCATGTCCTACTTCACGTCTTGAAGTCCCTCTTAAAGGTCTTGCTTCTCCAGTAGAAAAAGGAGGGAAGTTGTAGTGTAAGTAAAAGCTTTCTTCTCCTTGATCTGTGGGAAGGTCAATAACGTTTGCTTCTCTTGAGGTTCCTAAGGTGGCTGTAGCCAAAGCTTGCGTTTCACCTCTTGTAAACAATGCCGAACCGTGGGTTGACGGGAGGTAGTCTACCTCACACCAGATGGGACGGATATCGGTCGTTTTTCTACCGTCCAAGCGAATCCCTTCGTTTAACACAAGATCGCGAACCGCTTTTTTCTGAGCACTGCCTAGATAACGCCCAATCAATTCTGCTTTTTCTTCTGCTTCTTCTTCCGTTAGGCTTGCAATGAAATTTTCTTTGATTTCTGAAAATTTCTCAGAGCGATCGGCTTTGGACAATCCTTGCTTAGCTACCTCGTAATAGGAGTTATAGGTTGCATCGTGAATTGTTTTTTCCAAGGCTTCGTCCTGGTCTTCCTCTTCGTAAGTTCGTGTTTCTTTTTTGCCAAAGTCAGCTGCAAGAGCAACTTGAGCTTTAATTTGTTCTTTGATTGCTTCATGACCAAAAGAAATGGCATCGAGCATTTCTTCTTCGGTGATTTCATCAAATTCCCCTTCGACCATGGCTACAGAGTCTTCACTAGCTCCAATCATGATATCGATATCGGATGCAGCGAGTTGTTCTTTGCTAGGGTTAATGACAAACATACCCTCAACTCGAGCCACTCTCACTTCTGAGATAGGATATTCAAAAGGGATGTCTGAGAGTTGAATGGCAGCTGAGGCAGCTAATCCCGCTAGTGCATCGGGCATGACATTTTCGTCGTGGGACATCAATTGAATCATCACCTGAGTTTCAGCGTGATAATCTTTTGGGAAAAGCGGACGGAGCACACGGTCTACCAAGCGCATGGTTAAAACCTCTTGATCGCTGGGACGTGCCTCACGCTTAAAAAATCCACCGGGAAATCTTCCGGCAGCGGCAAATTTTTCTCTGTAGTCTACCGTTAGGGGTAAAAAGTCAACTGGGCTTGCCTTTCTTGCTGAAACAGCAGTAGCAAGCAGCATACAGTTCCCCATTCTTACAACGACAGATCCGTCAGCCTGTTTGGCTAGTTTACCGGTTTCTAATGTAATTGTTCTTCCGTCTTCAAGACGGATTTCTTGTGTAAATGTTTTTGGAATCATTTTTCATTATTTGGTTAAACGCTTGTTGTGTGTTGTGGCAACCAATGAAAAACTAAGATTCAGTACTGTAAGTTTTTGGTTTATTTACGGATACCCAATTCTTTTACGATCGCACGATAGCGCGTAATGTCCTTAGCCTTTAAATAATCCAATAAGCTTCTTCTTTTACCAACCAAACGAACCAAAGAACGTTCCGTATTAAAATCTTTACGGTTGCTTTTTAGGTGATCGGATAAGTGTTGAATACGGTGGGTAAAAAGGGCAATTTGTCCTTCTGCAGACCCGGTGTCTTTTTCAGACTTCCCGTGTTTTTTAAAGATACTTTCTTTTACTTCTTTTGAATTGTACATGCCAATATTAATTTTAATGATTTTTATGTATTTTTTAATGAGCTGCAAATATACAATATCGCAAGGATAAAACAACCCTTAATTGATGAAATAAAATTATGTAAACCAGAATCTTAGTCTCTTAGAGGTCGATTTAAAATCAAATCTACGTATAAGTTGATTTTGTTTTTAAGTTCGTTTCTGTGGGAGATAAAATCCAAAAACCCCTTTTCAAGTAAAAATTCACTGGTCTGGAAGCCTTCAGGAAGGTCTTTTCCCGTAGTATCTTTTACTACTCTAGGTCCTGCAAAGGCAATTAGTGCTTTGGGTTCGGCTATATTAATGTCCCCTAACATGGCATAGGAAGCCGTTGTTCCTCCTGTAGTAGGGTCAGTACAGAGGGAAATGTAGGGTAGTTTTGCTTCGGCAAGTTGAGCTAATTTAGCTGAGGTTTTAGCCATTTGCATTAAGGAAGTGGCGGACTCCATCATTCGCGCCCCTCCTGATTTTGAGATGATTACTAATGGGAGTTTGTGTTTGATGGCGTGATCTGTCGCACGAGCAATTTTTTCACCCACTACAGAACCCATAGAGCCTCCAATAAATTTAAAATCCATACAAGCGACCACCATTTTTTCTCCTTTGGAAGGTCCTACAGCTACACGAATGGCATCGTACAATCCTGTTTTCTTATGTGCATCTTTAAGCCGGTCAATATACTTTTTAGAGTCTTCAAATTTTAAGAAGTCCTTCGACATCAATTTATAGTCTAACTCTTCAAACTGTCCTTCATCAAATAAAATTTCGAAGTATTCTTTACTGCCGATATGAACGTGATAGTCGTCCTCTGGACTGACGTAATTATTTTCAGCTAATTCTTTAGATTCAATTACTTTACCCGTCGGAGTTCTATACCAAAGGCCTTTAGGAATGTCCTTTTTTTCTTCGGTTTTCGTCTGAATTCCCTTTTCACTTCTCTTAAACCAACTCATTTGCAGTAGATTTTAATCAAAGATATAAATTAATCTTCCGCTATAGGGTGTCGATGTTGTTTAAGTCTTCAAAGGCTTTCTTTAAGCGAACTTTAAAGGTTTCTTCACCCAAACGAAGCCACTTTCTTGGATCGTAATGTTTTTTATTGGGTTGGTCTGCTCCTTCAGGATTACCGATTTGATTTCTCAAATAGTCGATATTATCGTTCATATAATCTCGGATCCCTTCGGTAAACGCAAATTGAAGATCGGTATCAATGTTCATTTTAATGACACCATACCCAATAGATTCTTCAATTTCTGCTTGGGTAGAACCTGATCCGCCATGAAAAACAAAATCGATTGTATTTTTTTCAAGATTGTGTTTTTCTGAAATATGCGTTTGCGAGTTTCTTAAAATTTTGGGAGTCAATTTTACATTTCCGGGTTTGTAGACCCCGTGCACGTTTCCAAAGGCTGCGGCAATGGTAAATTGAGAGCTGATTTTACTGAGTTCTTCGAAGGCGTAAGCTACCTCTTCAGGCTGGGTGTAAAGTTTAGAAGCGTCTACATCACTGTTGTCCACTCCATCTTCTTCCCCTCCTGTAATTCCCAATTCAATTTCGAGTGTCATGTCCATTTTAGACATACGCTCCAAATAGGTTTTACAAATTTCAATATTCTCCTCGAGCGGTTCTTCTGAAAGATCGATCATGTGCGAGCTAAAAAGAGAAGTTCCGTGTGCGGCATAAAAGGCTTCACTGGCATCCAATAGTCCGTCAATCCAAGGAAGTAAGTTTTTGGCACAGTGGTCGGTGTGCAAAATGACAGTAGCTCCGTAAGCTTTTGCCAATTCATGAACATGCTTTGCTCCTGCAATTGCCCCAGCAATAGCGGCTTGTTGATTTTCATTAGACAGTCCTTTACCAGCATTAAATTGAGCTCCACCATTTGAAAATTGAATGATGACAGGACTGTTTAGGGAAGCTGCGGTTTCAAGTACAGCATTGATGGTATTGCTTCCAATGACATTTACTGCGGGTAAAGCAAAGGATTTTGCTTTTGCGAGTTTAAAGACTTCTTGAACTTGTTTTCCGGTTATGACACCCGTGGGAATAGAATGATTCATTTATTAAATTTGGTTTGGCACAAAAATATCAAACTTATTTGATTTAGAAAGGATAATTGATCCCGATGTTAAAAACAGCATTTTTCAGGTTGTATTCACTCCACCAACGCTGTCCCTGGGGTAGGGCAGGATTATAAGTTTTAAAACCGGTATCAAATCGAAAAACAAAAAAATCAAAGTCGTACCGTAACCCAACTCCAGAACCAATAGCAATCTCAGAGAGGTCTTGAATGCCATCAAATCGAAATGCGGCATCCTCAACATCATCAAACACATTCCAAACGTTTCCGGCATCGACAAAGAGCCCACCTTTTAGAGGTCCTGTTATAGGGAAGCGGTATTCCAGATTGAATGCAAGTTTAAAGTTGGCTTCGTTGAATTCGTTGATATTGTTACTGCTACCGGGGCCTAATTTATAGGCTTTCCATGCTCGATTGTCATTCGAGCCTCCGGAAAAATAAGAACGAGAAAAAGGCATATTTTCCGCATTGCCGTAGGGGATAGCGATTCCTCCAAAAGCGTGAAAAGCGATGACTTGTTCGTTTCTCAGCGGCCAGTGTTTGATGTAGTCGAGTTCTGATTTGATGTATTGCGAAGGACTTACCCCTCCTAAAAGTGATTGACCTTCTTCGTTTACTGGGGCGTTGAATGCGCGAAGAGCTCCATTTAATAGATTTCCCACCCAATCTACTTTCCAGCGCAGTTGGTAAAAGTTTTCATCAAAAATACTTTCCTGACTGTTGAAGTTAAAACTGAAAGAGGAACCCAAGATGAGGTTGTTGGCGGTGAGTCTGTCCAAACGCTCTTTTACGGTATTGACGGTTTTAAATTCTAGATTTTCTTGGGTTAATGTAGTTTCGTTATTCAAAACCGCATTGATAAAACCTTCCGTACCTTCGGGTATGGAAAGGTTTCCTTGAGGGTCTTCTAAATTTGATTGTGTATTGTACTGAGCGGCTATGGAATTAAGTCTGTCGTAGGAATTCCGGTACACATTAAAATAATTAGACAAATTTCTATTGTTTACAAACTCAAGGTCGATCCATTTAATCTGAACTTTTTTACTTTTTTTGGGCTGCCAGTCAAATTGGTAAGTAGATTTAAAAAATTGTTTATCCAGACCAATGTTTTTCTGAAGACTCGACCCCAGGATCATTTGGGTAAGTGGGTTCATTTCGGGAGTGGCCCAAGAATTTTTTAACAAAGGGAAAACTAACCTTGGAAAGCTCAATTTGAGGTCGGCGCCTAGCTCAAATAGATTAAAAAACTGATCGCCTTGTTGTGCGATATCTCGTGAGGCCCCAAGGGTGTTTTTTAGCGTAAGTTCTAAAGATTCAGCCCCCCTAAAAACATTCCTAATGCCTAGACCACCTCCTAATCCGATACCGAAGTCTTGAATGTTGGAATGAGAAAAATCTAAATCAAAGCCCAAGGAGAACCGCTCTCTGGGAGTTAAAAAAATAGAAGCTTTAAGTTCGTCTTCTTTTTCTGGAATCACGCTATAGCTAATACTGGGGTATTTAAAGTTTTTTAAATTGGTAAAGTAGCGATAGGTAAGCGTACGATCTAGATCACTATAGGGTTTGTCTTTTTGAATGGTAATTCCTGAAACAAGGGCTTGGGGGCGGTATTTTAATTTTCCTTTGCTGTAGAGGGTTATGTCCTTGTATTGTACGGAATCTGTAAATTGATCGGCTGTAATCCCTGTAGTAAACGTATCGATAAAAACATCGATTTCTTTGACGGTAAAGGCCCGATAGGAAAGACTAGCCGAGTTTTCGTTGGTTTGTTGTTGGGGGTTTTCAATTTCTATGACAACAGGTATTTTTAAGTCTTGACCTGTGCTGTCAATAGCAGCTGTAAACTGTATGCTGTTTTGTTGGAAATTATAGATTCCATTGTTTCTAAATAAGGTAAACAGTCGTTCTC
>JALQVM010000046.1 GCA_023263685.1 Flavobacteriaceae bacterium
ACCAGGAACGTCTTTTGCCAACCTCAATGGGTTTGCACTAGGGATGGCCAACTTCATCGTTTCCTACGAAGGAGAAAAATCAGGCTTTGTTGCCGATGTTGTGTTTGGGCCTAGAGGTTCAGATGCTGTATTCGGTTCAGTAGGAAATTCCTCTGAACTTGTCAACCAGTTGTACGCTTACTATAATATAGCAGACGGGGTAACAGTTACTATGGGTAATTTCAACACCTTCTTAGGCTATGAAGTGATCTCTCCCGCAGCAAACTTTAACTACTCTACGTCCTATATGTTTTCTTATGGACCTTTTTCTCATACAGGGTTGAAATTTGACTTTGAACTTGCTGAGGACATTTCCTTAATGTTGGGGGTATTCAACCAAACCGATGAAACGGAGGCGAACTACTCGCGTTATACTGCTTTTGGAGCACAACTTGGTCTTTACGGTCAGTACATCAATTTCTTGGGCGGAAAAGACTATGCTCAGATTGATTATACCGGAGGATTTGATCTCGGCGACAGTTTCTTCTTAGGAATCAATGCCACCTCAGCAACGCTGAGCGGAGATACGGGATTTGCCGGTGTGGCACTTTACCCACAACTGACCGCCAGCGACAGCTTTGCGATTGGTTTAAGAGGGGAATTCTTCTCTGAAACGGATGGATTCGGAGCTTTAGTATCCGAAGGAGATGCGGACAACTTTTCGCTTACCCTTACCGGAAGCTATACTTCTGGAAACTTTATGTTCAAGCCTGAATTGCGAATTGACAGTGCTTCCTCAGAAATATTTGCCATCAGCCCTACCAAAACCTCAGACAGTTTAGCCTCATTTGTGATGGCCATGATCTATTCATTCTAAAAACCTAAAACAAACGCATCATGAAAAAAATAGAAGCAATAATCAGAAAGTCAAAATTTGATCAAGTCAAGGAGGCGCTCCACAATGTTGAAGTAAACTTCTTTAGCTACTGGGACGTAACCGGAGTTGGAAATGAAAAAGAGGGACATGTATATCGAGGAATCTCTTACAGCACTTCTGAAATTCAAAGAAGATTTCTTTCTATCGTGGTCAATGACGATTTTGTTCAACCCACGATCGACGCCATTTTAAAATCGGCAGCAACAGACAGCGTGGGGGATGGAAAAATATTCATACTCCCTGTAGAAGAAGCGTATCGAATTCGTACCGGAGAAAAAGGCGGTACATCACTTAACTAACTAATAAAAAATAAACTAAATCATTATGGAAACTGCACTATTTACAGCTAACAACGTATGGATGATGCTCTGTACAGCTCTTGTATTTTTTATGCACCTTGGATTCTCCTTTCTTGAAATAGGACTGACAAGACAAAAAAATGCAGTAAATATTTTATTTAAAAACTTTTTTGTCATCACCTCCGGTTTGTTGCTTTACTGCATCGGTGGATTTAACCTTATGTATCCAGGGTTTGAAGAAGGCGCTATGGGCTTCTTTAAATTTGCTGGCTTCGGAATAACAGCTCCAGAAGGAGGCATGACCGTAGACTATGCAAGTGGAGGATACACTTGGTGGACTGACTTTCTTTTCCAAGGCATGTTTGCCGCTACTGCCGCAACGATAGTTTCAGGAGCTGTGGCCGAACGAATCAAACTCAACAGTTTTATGCTCTTTTCAATTGTCTATGTAGGGGTTGTATACCCCATCATCGGATCTTGGAAATGGGGCGGTGGATTTTTAGACCAATGGGGATTTTATGATTTTGCTGGATCTACTCTAGTTCACTCTGTGGGGGGTTGGGCTGCTTTAATCGCCATTTACCTTTTAGGAGCACGTATTGGGAAATTTGGTAAAGACGGCAAACCCAATGCAATACCTGGGCACAACATACCCCTTGCAGCAGCGGGTGTGCTCATTCTCTGGTTAGGTTGGTTTGGATTTAACGGAGGTTCTGTACTTTCCGCTGATCCAGAACTGACTTCACTCACTCTAGTAACTACGTGTTTGGCTGCAGCAGCTGGGGGAATTTCTTCAGCACTTTTTTCTAATGTACTGTACAAAAATTTCGATCTAACTATGTTTATGAATGGCGTGTTAGGAGGACTTGTGGGTATCACAGCTGGCGCTGATCAAATGAGTCCTACTGACGCCATTTTAATAGGACTGATTGCAGGGGTCATTATCGTACTTGGCATTTCATTAATCGACAGACTCAAATTGGATGATCCTGTTGGTGCCGTAGCTGTTCACTTGATTTGTGGTATTTGGGGGACACTCGCAGTGGGTATCTTTGGTGCTATGGCGGGAGTAGAACAATTTATCGCCCAACTTATTGGTGTAGGTATCGTAGGGGCATTCTCTTGTACAACTGCTTTTATTATTCTATTTGCCATCAAGAAAACCATGGGACTTCGTGTTGATTCGGACGAAGAACTCAAAGGGCTTGATTTAATGGAACACGGAATGGATGCTTATTCCGACTTTAGATTAAACCAACATTAAGCTATTAACCCTATTCATCAACGATTGACAACCGAACCTCCTGATAAAATCAGGAGGTTTTTTTTATATATATTTAGAGAAAACAAAAAATATGCAAAAACTACTCCACCTCCTCATAATCGGATGTTTCTTTATAGGGTATTCACAAGAAACAGAAGACCCTTCCGCCGAAGGACCTTTTTCACAATTGATTATCAGAGGAGCTATCCTAATTAATGGAAACGGTGCTCCTCCAATTGGTCCGGTAGACATTACCGTGGAACATGATAAAATAGTAGGGATCGATGTCGTGGGTTATCCGGGGGTTAAAATTAATGAAGCCAAAAGACCCAAGCTCAAAACAGGAGGCAAAGAAATTGATGCTCAAGGACAGTATGTCCTCCCCGGCTTCATCGACATGCACGGGCATATAGGTGGGGTGTCACAAGGAGCCGAATGGGAATACGTTTTTAAATTATGGCTTGCCCACGGGGTGACTACCGTAAGAGAGCCGAGCGGTCGTGGTGTTGAGTACACTACCGATCTGAAGCATAAAAGTAAGAAAAATGAAATTATTGCCCCTAGAATTTTAGCTTATACAGGATTCGGACAGGGCAGTAAAAAACCGATTAGTACTGCCGAAGAAGCACGTGAGTGGGTTCGTCAAAACGCAAAGAACGGAGCGGACGGCATTAAATTTTTTGGTGCTGAACCAGAAATTATGAAAGCTGCACTCGATGAAAATAAAAAATTAGGCCTTCGCTCAGCATGTCATCATGCTCAATTAAGTGTAGCCCGCTGGAATGTACTCCACTCTGCCAGAGCCGGACTCACGACTATGGAGCATTGGTATGGACTGCCCGAAGCCTTATTCAACGACCGAACGGTTCAAAATTACCCCCTAGATTATAACTATCAGAATGAACAACACCGTTTTGGTGAAGCTGGTAAACTTTGGAAACAAGCTGCTGCGCCCTATACGGATCATTGGAATGCCGTACTGAACGAACTAATTGACTTAGATTTTACTCTGGTCCCTACATTCAATATTTATGAAGCAAGCAGAGATTTGCATCGAGCAAGACGTGCCGAATGGCATGAGGACTATACACTTCCCTCTTTATGGCGCTTTTATCAACCCAGTAAGATTTCACACGGTTCCTATTGGCATTTTTGGGGAACAGAAGAAGAAGTACAATGGAAAGAAAACTACAGCCTTTGGATGACCTTTATTAATGAATACAAAAACAGAGGAGGCCGCGTGACCACAGGATCTGATTCTGGATTTATATTTCAACTGTACGGTTTTGCTTACATCCGAGAACTGGAGTTACTCAGAGAAGCAGGTTTCCACCCCCTTGAAGTGATTCGAGCAGCCACTTTGAATGGAGCCGAAGCCCTTGGAATTGAAAATCAAACTGGTTCTGTCGAAATTGGCAAGGATGCTGATTTTGTGATAATAGCTGAAAATCCTCTGGAAAACCTAAAAGTACTTTACGGTACAGGCGCGATCAAATTGACGGAAGACAATGAAGTCGTTCGAGTCGGTGGGGTAAAATATACCATTCGCCAAGGAGTGGTATACCATGCCAAAAAACTACTTTCCGAAGTAAAACAGTTGGTAGATGCGGCTAAAGAAAAAGAAAATTTTAAACTCACCCAACCGGGAAAATAAGGTAAACCCTCATGAAACGACTCATTTTACTGGTGCACTGTCCAGACAAAAAAGGAATCATTGCAGCAGTTACGAATTTTATACACCAACGAAATGGAAATATTGTTTATATCGATCAGTATGTAGACCGAATCCAAGGTGCTTTTTTTATGAGAATTGAAGTGGAAGGAGACTTTGACCCTTCTAATTTTACTGCATTCCAAACTACTTTTAAAAGTGAGTTGGGTGATCCCTTCCAAATGTCCTGCAGCTTTTATTTGGCCGATGTACTGCCTAAAATGGCTGTTTTTGTGTCCAAATACGACCATTGTCTATACGATATTTTAGCCCAGCAAAGTTCTGGAAAATTGGCTTGTACTATCCCCTTTATCGTTAGCAATCATAAAGATTTGGAGCCCATAGCCAAACAGTTTAATATTCCATTTTATCACATCGCAGTTACCAATGACAATAAAGAAGCAGCAGAAACAAAACAACTCGAATTACTAAAAAAATACGAGGTCAACTGCATCGTTTTGGCTCGGTATATGCAAATTGTTTCAAGCAGAATTATTGAGGTTTACCCCTCAAAAATCATCAACATTCACCATTCTTTTTTACCGGCTTTTCCCGGAGCCAAACCTTACCATTCAGCCTTTCAACGAGGGGTAAAAATCATCGGCGCTACCAGCCACTATGTGACTGAAGAACTGGATGCGGGTCCCATCATCGAGCAAGACACCATTCGGGTTTCTCACGGACACGAAGTCAAAGACTTTATTTTAAAGGGACAAGATTTGGAACGAATCGTATTGCTCAGAGCGTTAAAGTTGCACTGCGAACGCAAGATCATGACCTATAACAACAAGACCATAGTCTTCAATTAATCAGGACTGGAGAAAGTGTAAAAGTCCGGTGTTGAATTGTTCGGGTTGGTCGATATTGACCACATGCCCAGACTTTTTCAAGGTTAGCAAGCTGGAATATTGATGCAGACTTACTATTTTCTTTACAAAAGGCAAAAACATATAATCTTGGCTTCCCATAATGTATAGGGTAGGTATTTTTACCTCTCTTTTTCTTATTTTTTCCAGCAAAGGCAGTAGACTCGCGGTTAATTTATACCACTTTCTAAATTCATTTTCTGAGATCTTTTTGGCCTCACGAATAAATAAGGCTCGGGAACGCCTGTGAGCTTTATAAGGCATAATGACATAAGCGAAAAAAGTATAAATCCAGATGAAGGGGAGTATGGTTTGCGTCAACTTCCCTAAAAACATCAGGATTCTGGACTGCAGGTTTAGATTAATAATCGCTCCTCCCAGGCCAATTTTTTCAATCCGATCCGGATGTGAATGTATCATTTTTTGGATCAATATGCTTCCTAAAGAAATTCCCACAAAATGAGATCGTTTGATTTTTCGATGATCCAATACTTCTATTAAATCTGAAATGATGAGGTCAAAGGAGTAGATTAATTCCTCTGGTGAATCACTTGATTTACCATGACCTCTAAGGTCGATCAAGAGTACATTAAAATAGGCTTTAAAAAACCGAACCTGATTGAACCATATGGAAGAGTTTCCTCCAGCGCCGTGAACGAAGGTTACCCATTGTTTGGATTCGTTTTCAGAAGTATAGATGGTATGATGAAGCACTAGACTAGATTTTTTTGAGACAAATACATTGCCATTTCTTCTTGCAATTTTTGAGCCTCTCGGGCTGCAGTCGCAGCAAAATCTTCCGCTTGGGAAGCATAAATAATTCCTCTAGAAGAATTGACTAACAATCCACACTGCGAAGTTAAACCTGCTTCTGCAACCGCTTTTAAACTACCCCCTTGAGCCCCTACACCGGGCACCAACAAAAAGGCGTCCGGAACAATCTTCCGTATGGATGCAATTGCAGAAGCTTTGGTAGCTCCGACTACATACATCAATTGTTCGGCTCCTTTCCATTCGAGGCTGAGACGCAACACTTTTTCGTACAGTTGTTCCCCCTCTGCTTCGGTAAACTGAAAATCAAAGGCTCCAGGGTTTGAGGTTAGGGCTAGTAAAATTCCGTACTTCCCTTTGAAAGCTAAAAAAGGCTCTACAGCATCTTTACCCATATAGGGGGCTATAGTAACTGCATCTACCTCATAAGTTTCAAAAAAAGCCTTCGCATAGCGTGTGGCAGTATTTCCTATATCCCCTCTTTTGGCATCCGCAATCACAAAATGCTGGGGATAATTTTGTTTTAAGTATTTAGCAATCTTATCAAATGCATGCCATCCTTTTAATCCGTAAGTTTCAAAAAAGGCAAGATTCGGCTTATAAGCAACCGCATAAGAATGCGTAGCATCGATGATTTCTTTGGCAAAACTAAAAAGAGGGTCCTCCTGTGCTTTCAGGTGTGGAGGAATTTTTTCTAAATCAATATCAAGTCCAACACAAAGGAATGACTTTTTGGCTTTGATCTGCTCAAAGAGGAATTCTTGTGTCATAGTACTTCTCCTGCTTCTTTAAGTTTTTCTGTATTTTGGTGCAATTGCAATTCGTCGATAAGTTTTTGGATGTCTCCATTGATTACATTGGGTAAATCGTATAGAGTGAGTCCAATTCGGTGGTCTGTTACTCGTCCCTGGGGGTAGTTGTAGGTTCTGATTTTTGCAGAACGATCACCAGAGGAAACAAGTGAATTTCGTTTTTCGGCATCTGATGCGAGTTTTTTGGACAATTCCAACTCGTACAATCTTGATCGCAAAACTTTCAAAGCCTTGTCTTTATTTTTATGTTGGGATTTTTGGTCTTGACATTGTGCCACGATACCCGTTGGCTCGTGGGTTAATCGCACCGCAGAATAGGTCGTGTTTACCGACTGTCCTCCCGGTCCCGAAGAACAGAAATAATCGATTCGAACCTCATTCATGTCAATTTCAACATCAAATTCTTCCGCTTCAGGCAATACCATGACGGTAGCGGCAGAGGTATGAACTCGACCTTGGGTTTCGGTTTGCGGTACACGCTGTACACGATGCACTCCCGATTCGTATTTCATGGTACCGTACACATCTTCTCCTGAGACCTCAAAAATAACCTCTTTAAAGCCGCCTGCAGTTCCTTCGCTCGAATCGACAAAACTGACGTTCCAGCCTTTTGTTTGACAGTATTTTGTGTACATTCGATACAAATCACCCGCAAAAATACTGGCTTCATCCCCCCCTGTTCCCGCGCGGATTTCAACCACTACATTTTTGGCATCTTCAGGATCTTTAGGGATCAACAAAAATTTAATTTCTTCTTCAAGTGTAGGAATTTGTTCTTTGGCTGCCTCTACCTCCATTTTTGCCATTGCTAGCATCTCTTCGTCTTGCTCCTCCTTGAGTAATTGCTCGGCTTCCTCAAGATTGGAAAGCAAGGTTTTGTAAGCTTTGATCTTTTCAACCATTAGAGAAAGATCTTTATACTCCCTATTGAGTTGAATGTAACGCTTTTGGTCTGCGATAACGTCCGGCTGAATGATTAAATCAGAAACCTCGTCAAAGCGTTGTTGGATAATGTGAAGTTTTTCTATCATGGAAGTACAAATTTACAAATTGTCGAGATAAAACTTGCTTATTCTTTAATGACAATTCAACTGTATACAAACCCTTTTTTTTGATGACAGCAACCTAATCATCGCGTTTGTTGATTCTCGTGTTGAGCCAAACCAATTCACCCTTACCCTTACTTGAAAAAAAACTTGAGTAAAAACAGAAGAAAAAAAGCTTTTACACCAACCCTTTTATAAGTATTGATAAGATCCGTAGGGGGTTATGAGGTCAAGTTTTTTGGAAGTAGCTGCTTCTACACGACCTACCACCTTTGCCTCAACATTAAAGCTTTTTGAGATTGAAATGATTTCATTTGCCTGTGAAGGGGGAACATAAAATTCCATTCGATGTCCCATATTAAAGACTTGATACATTTCTCTACCCGAGGTGCCCGATTCTTTTTGAATCAGATCAAAAAGAGGAGGAACAGGAAAAAGGTCATCTTTTATGACATGCAAAGTGTCGATAAAATGTAAAATTTTTGTTTGAGCACCTCCGCTGCAATGAATCATTCCGTGTATTTGACCGCGGTCTAGGGTTTGAAAAATCTGATGCACAATGGGAGCATAGGTTCGTGTGGGAGAAAGCACCAATTTACCCACATCAAGAGGCACTCCTTCTAAAACATCTGTTAGCTGTTTGGTTCCGGAATAAACAAGCGCATCGGGCACCGAAGGATCGAAACTCTCTGGGTATTTGGCTGCCAAGGCTTTTGAAAACACATCGTGTCTCGCTGAAGTAAGGCCGTTGCTCCCCATCCCCCCGTTGTATTCCGTTTCATAGGTTGCCTGTCCAGAGGAAGAAAGTCCTACAATCACATCTCCTGCTTGTATGGCAGCATTGTCAATAATGTCTTTTTTATGCAAACGAGCCGTTACCGTAGAATCGACTATAATACTTCTGACCAAATCACCCACATCGGCAGTTTCGCCACCAGTGCTGTAAATGGAAACCCCCCATTTATTGAGTGTTTCTAACAGCTCTTCAGTTCCTTCGATTATCGCAGCGATTACCTCTCCGGGAATGTGATTTTTATTCCTACCAATGGTGGAAGAAAGTAAAATATTTTGCGTTGCACCCACACAGAGCAAATCATCCGTATTCATAATGAGTGCATCTTGAGCAATCCCTTTCCATACGGATAGATCCCCCGTTTCTTTCCAGTACATATAGGCAAGCGAAGATTTAGTTCCCGCCCCGTCAGCATGCATGACAAGAGCATGATCCTCGCTTCCGGTCAGCACATCAGGAATGATCTTACAAAAAGCTCTAGGATAAAGCCCTTTGTCAACATTTTTAATCGCTTGATGAACATCTTCTTTTTGGGCTGAAACGCCCCGCTGAGCATACCGGTCGGACATATACTGATTTTATGCAAAAATAAAGGTTTTAGCTAAATCAGAGGTGCGTAGGGAAGGATACTTATTAACGGACAAACAACAACTCTCTATATTTTGCTAGGGGCCATAAAGTATCTTCCACGGTAAGCTCTAATTTGTCACACTGATAACGAATACTGGTCAAAAAAGGCTTTACAGTTTCAGCGTATTGAAGTGCTTTTTTATGAAAATCAGTGGTGGCATTTGCTTTTTTACGGGCATTGGTCATCTGGGTCACCCCGTCGTTTATTTCAGCGATATAGCTCGATATTTTTTCAAGAATTACAAGTTGTTCACTCGCAAACTCTTTATACGAAGCGCCATAAATTTCTTTCAACCCCCCTATGTTTTCTATCAACATATTTTGATACCGAATGGCCGTTGGGATGATGTGGTTTCTAGCCATATCACCCAAGGTTCTAGATTCGATTTGTACGGTAGAAATATAAGCCTCAAGATCTACCTGATAACGTGCATTTAATTCTCTTTCAGAAAAAATATGAAGTCCCTCAAAAAGGGCTACAGATTCCGAAGACACATAACTAGGAAGGGCTTTGGGTGTGGTTAGCTCAACCGTTGGTTTTGTTTTGGTGTGATCAATCGACAATTCAGGCTTAATGGATGAAATTGTTTCTCTTAGAACGTTGAAAATGGCATCGTCTTTTTTCATTTTCTTTCCCTCAATTAGCTGATCTACTGCAACTTTAAAATTCAATAATTGTTCGGTAACCACGGCGTTCAATACCGTAATTAATTTGGAGCAATTGGATTTAGACCCCACCGTACGAAATTCAAATTTATTTCCTGTAAAAGCAATGGGAGCAGTCCTGTTTCTATCGGTATTGTCTAATAAAATTTCAGGAATTTTTCCAATTACGTTCAATTTCAAATCTGTTTTCTCTTCTGGAGAAAGTTTTCCTTTGGAGACATTTTCAAGATCTTCTAAAACCTCTAATAGGTAATTTCCAATAAAAACCGAAAGCTCTGAGGCAGGTGCCTCGTTAAATCCAATTCGCAAATCGTTAGAGGCAGAAACTGTGGAAGCTTTAATCAAGTCTTTATAGCGCAAAACGGCTGCAATGGTATTGATAAAAAACGAAAGAAACTGAAGACTGCTCATCGGAGTCTTCCCGGGGCTAAGGAGGTTTGTTCCAGTATTGGTGTTTAACGACCAATTAATGTGTTTTCCGGAACCGTTGATTTTATCAAAAGGTTTTTCATGAAAAAGTACTACAAAATTATGTTTGTACGCAACCTTATTCATAAGGTCCATCAGTAAGGTGTTGTGATCTACTGCCAAGTTTGCATTTTCAAACACTGGAGCCACTTCAAACTGACTGGGTGCAACCTCATTGTGTCTTGTTTTAATAGGAATTCCTACTAATTTGGATTCGTATTCAAGCTCATTGAGAAAATGACTCACCCGAGAAGGAATGGAACCAAAATAATGGTCGTTGAGCTCCTCACCTTTGGAGGGGGCATGCCCCAAGAGGGTTCTTCCGGTCAGCATCAGATCGGGACGGGTAAGCGCCAGGCTGCGATCAATTAAAAAATACTCTTGTTCCCAGCCTAAGGTTGCATGAACTTTCGAAATGTTTTTATCAAAAAAACGACAGATTTCCACTGCGGCTTCATCAAGCTTTTGAAGGGATTTTAAAAAAGGGGTTTTGTAATCCAAAGCCTCTCCGGTATAGGAAACAAAAATGGTAGGAATACAAAGGGTGTTTTCAAAAATAAATGCAGGCGATGTGGGGTCCCAAGCGGTGTATCCTCGAGCCTCAAAAGTGTTTCGAATCCCTCCGCTAGGAAAACTTGAAGCATTTGGGATTTGCTGCACCAGTTGATTTCCATCAAACTTTTCAATTTGATTTCCGAAAGCATCTAAATCAAAAAAGGATTCGTGTTTTTCAGCAGTTGCACCTGTAAGCGGTTGAAACCAATGCGAATAGTGTGAAGCGCCTTTACTGATGGCCCAGGTTTTCATAGCCGAGGCGATTTGATCCGCTAAAAGCGCACTCATTTGACTCCCCTTTTCGATGCATTGCTCCATCTGTTCAAATGCTTTTTCACTGATGAATTTTTGCAGTTGCTTTGGGTTGAGTACATTGGAGGCAAATTCAATGCCTGTCAATGCCCCTCCTTTAGTTGCTCTTGGGGGCTTAGCCAGTTCTTCTAGACTTTTTTTTCGTAAGGTTTGCATGTGTTGTGGGCGAGATATTTTTAGGATGTAAAGTTACTTATTTTGAATTTTTTACAATGATTTCTTTTAAAAATGATAAAAAATAAATTTTACCCCTAAAAAAATAGGGTGTTCATAAAAATTTAATATTGTTAACTTCTTTAAGCCACTGACTTATTGGGGGGGTAAATTTATATTTTATTTTTGTGTAAAATTTTTAAATCATGAGTAAAGCTAAACTAGAGTACATATGGTTGGATGGGTACCAGCCTACTGCAAATCTTCGCAGCAAAACAAAAATTGTAACCGATTTTAAGGGAACTTTAGACGACTGTCCTATGTGGTCATTTGACGGATCCTCTACACGTCAGGCAGAAGGAAATGCCTCAGACTGTCTTTTAAAACCCGTTGCATTATATGAAGATCCCGATCGCAAAAACGGATGGTTGGTAATGACAGAAGTTCTCAATGCTGACGGAACTCCTCACCCTTCAAACGGTCGTGCTACTATAGATGATGATGATGATGATTTTTGGTTTGGATTTGAGCAAGAATACTTCTTGTGGGATCCCGAAACCAATCTTCCTCTAGGCTTTCCAAGAGACCAAACCCCACAAGGTCAATTTTATTGTTCCGTAGGTGCTAAAAATGCTTTTGGTAGAGAAATGATCGAAGAGCATTTAGACCAATGCTTGGAAGCTGGAATTAACGTAGAAGGAATTAATGCCGAAGTTGCTTCAGGACAATGGGAATATCAATGCCTTGGCAAGGGTATCAAAGCAGCAGGTGATGAAATTTGGATTTCAAGATACTTGCTTGAGCGTCTTGGTGAAAAATATGGACTTGCCATCAATTGGCATCCAAAACCACTGGGTGCTACAGACTGGAACGGATCAGGTATGCATGCCAACTTCTCTAATGAAGTATTAAGAACATGTGGTTCTAAAGAGGTGTATGAAAAAATATGTGAAGCCTTCCGTCCTGTTGTAAAAGAACACATAGAAGTTTACGGAGCGCACAATGAAGAGCGTCTGACCGGAGCACATGAAACTCAGTCCATAAACGAATTTAGTTTTGGTGTATCTGACCGAGGAGCTTCAATTCGTATTCCGATCTTGACGGTTGAAAAAGGCTGGAAAGGATGGTTAGAAGATCGTAGACCTGCTTCAAACGGTGATCCGTATAAGATCGCTTCTCGAATCATCAAAACGGTTAAATCTGTCTAAGTAAATTTTTCAGATACCGAATTTAAACTTGCATCCTCAAGCCTCAGCTTGGGGATGTTTTTTTACCCAAACATTTGATTTAAAAAGAACCCATATACCACCAGTAAACACAGTCCCTCAAAACGTCCCAACCACATTTTTTTTGGCAGAAACACCAAAGG
>JALQVM010000047.1 GCA_023263685.1 Flavobacteriaceae bacterium
TTCAGTGAACTTTTCTTCAAAAAGATCCATTTCCTGATAAATAGGTTTCTTGATTTGCTCAACAACTTTCATAGGCAGGTAAAGATATCAATTCTAAGGAGACTAGCTCCATAGAGTAGTAAATGGATTAAGGATTATTTATTTGCCAGTTGGCCGCAAGCCGCATCAATATCTTCTCCTCTAGACCTGCGGTAGGTAACTTGTATTCGGGAGTCTGTAAGCGTTTTGATATAGGCCTCTATGATTTGGGTTGAAGCTTGTTTCATGTCATTATCCTCTATGGGGTTGTATTGAATTAAATTTACCTTGGAGGGTACCTTTAAACAAAATTGCACCAAGGCCTGAATGTCTTCACGAGTATCGTTGACTCCCTCCCAGACCACATATTCAAAAGTGATGCGTTTTTTGGTACAGGAATACCAATGCTGTAGGGCTTCAAGCAACTCCTCCAATGGAAATTTGGTTGCAAAGGGCATGATCTGTTCCCTAATATGCTGACGCGCACTGTGCAATGAGACCGCCAATTTGAACTTAACCCCGTCGTCTGCCATTTTGCGGATCATCTTCGGAATTCCTGAAGTAGACACTGTGATTCTTTTGGGAGACATCCCCAAGCCTTCGGAATCTGTTATTTTATCTATAGCAGCCAGCACATTTTTGTAATTCATTAAAGGCTCGCCCATCCCCATAAATACAATATTCGATAAGGGCCTTTGGTAATAGGCCATGCTTTGCTGATTGATGGTAACTACCTGATCGTAAATTTCATCTGGATTGAGATTGCGCATGCGTTTCATGGAAGCAGTTGCACAAAACGTACAGTCCAAACTACAGCCCACTTGCGAGGACACACAGGCCGTACTCCTGCTCGAAGTAGGAATCAAAACAGATTCAACCACCAATTGATCGTGGAGCTTTACTGCATTTTTAACCGTTCCGTCTTTACTTTTTTGTTCAATATCTATTTTTATGTGGTTGATGTTGAAATGTGCTTTCAACAATGCTCTCTGTTCTAAATTCAAATTGGTCATGGAGTCAAAATCATGCACTCCCTTTTGCCACAACCATTGGTAAACTTGCTTTCCTCTAAAAGCTGGCAAGCCTTGAGATTCAAAGAATTGTATCAAATCTTCTTTGGAAAGGGCTCGAATATCTTTTTTGGTATTTTCCAACGGATTGCAAATAAAAAAACCGCTTTTAGCGGTTTTATTTTTTATAAAATAAGCATGGCGTCACCGTAAGAGTAAAAATTGTATTTCTCTTTGATGGCTGTTTTGTAAGCTGCACGTATAAAATCAGGATCTGCAAAAGCGGAAACCATCATCAACAGCGTGGACTTTGGTGTATGAAAGTTTGTAATCATACTGTTTGCTATTGAAAAATCATAAGGAGGAAAAATAAATTTATGCGTCCAGCCTTGAAATTCATTGAGTTGACCACCAGAAGAAACGGAACTTTCCAACCCGCGCATTACCGTGGTTCCCACAGCGCAAATTTTACGGCGTTCCGCTATGGCTTTGTTAACTTTAGCTACCGCAGTGGCATCGATAATCAACTCTTCAGAATCCATTTTATGTTTAGACAAATCCTCAACCTCAACCGGACTAAAAGTCCCTAAACCTACATGTAAGGTTAATTCTGCCAAATCAATTCCTTTGATTTCGAGTCGTTTGAGCAAGTGTTTTGAAAAATGCAATCCTGCAGTAGGCGCTGCTACGGCTCCTTCGTGTTTTGCATAAATAGTTTGATAACGCTCCCGATCTTCCTCATCGGTTTCGCGTTTGATGTATTTGGGCAAGGGAGTTTCCCCTAGGTCTTTGAGTTTTGTTCTAAATTCTGCATAGCTCCCATCAAATAAGAATCGTAGCGTTCTTCCTCTCGAAGTAGTATTGTCAATAACTTCCGCTACTAAACTTTCATCGTCTCCAAAATAGAGTTTATTTCCAATTCTGATTTTTCGTGCAGGGTCAACCAAAACATCCCACAAACGTTGTTCTTGGTTTAATTCTCTGAGTAAAAAAACTTCAATTCGCGCCCCAGTTTTTTCTTTGTTTCCAAAAAGACGTGCTGGAAAAACTTTAGTATTGTTGAGTACCATTACATCTCCTTCGTCAAAAAAATTGATAACCTCCTTAAAAGAATAATGTTCAATTTTTTCTTCCTTTCGATGGAGCACCATCAGTCTGGATTCGTCTCTATCGGTTGCAGGTCTTTGGGCTAAAAGGGCTTTGGGAAGGTCGAATTGGAATTCAGATAATTTCATGGAATAATTTTAAGCGGCAAATATACCATCTCAACATAGGCCTTGTCAAGTAAAAAGGTATTTATCTGTGATTTATGGCAAAATTAATTTGGGCAAGGTCCTCCCAAAAGGTAGGATAAGACTTGGAAACCACTTCTGCATTTTCGATTCTCAGGGGGACTTTCAAAGCGAGTGGCGCGAACGCCATAGCCATTCTATGGTCATTGTAGGTAGGAATACTACAGTGATCTACAGGCCTAAATCCCGCTGCCAATTCCAAACTATTCTCGGTAATTTTGACTTGAGCACCCAGTTTGGTCAATTCATTGTAAAGTGCTTGTAACCTATCGGTCTCTTTAATTTTTAGAGTATGTAAGCCCGTGAGCACACACCCAATTCCAAGACCGTAACAACTCACAGCGATGGTTTGTGCGATGTCGGGCGCGGTAGACAAATCCCATTCTAAAATGTCAGGAAGCTGCACGTGTTCTTTTCTGAGGGTCAAGGTCTGATCGGTTAGGGTTGAATGCACTCCCAATTCACGATAGATTTCTCTTAAAACACGATCGCCCTGAAGGCTGTCTTCTTTATAACTGGTCAACTGAATTTCACTTTCCTCCGCCAAGGCTACGATACTAAAAAAATAGGAGGCGGAACTCCAATCTGATTCCACAATCTGGGGGGTCAGCTTAGGATTTTTTTGCGGCTCAACACGGATGCTTTGCCCTTTAAATTCAGTTTGAATTCCTAGGTTATTAAGCAAGGCTAAGGTCATGTTGATGTAAGGAATCGAAGTAATTTTTCCAACCAAATCGAATTGTACTCCCTGTTCTAAAGCTGGACCAATAAGCAATAAAGCTGAGATGTATTGACTGCTAATGTCTGCAGGGAGGGTAACGGTACCTCCTGCTAGTTTTTTTCCCGTAATTTTTAAAGGAGGATAGCCCGCTTCTTTTTCATAAGTAATGGAGGCTCCTAAAGACCGTAAAGCCTCAACTAAAATTTTAATGGGTCGCTCTTGCATCCGCTGTGACCCAGTCAAAACGACTTCTCTCCCCTCAAGGCGAGCAAAATAGGCGGTTAAAAAACGCATGGCGGTACCCGCATGGTGCACATCGATTACTTCCGCATTTGATTGTAATGCAGTTCGCATTACTTTACTATCGTCAGACTCTGAAGTGTTTTCAATGGTCAGACCAGAAAACAAAGCCTGCAACAAAAGCAATCTATTGGTTTCGCTTTTAGAACCGGTGATACGCAATTTTCCATTGCATTTCGCTGTGGGGTGCGAAAGGGATACTGTCATTTACTTTTTCAATTTTGGGTTATTCTGATGCCGGTCGTGATCGCGTTCAGATTTTACTTGAAGTTTACGGTCAAAAGCTGCTTGTAAGTCAACTCCTGTCTGATTCGCCAAACAGATGGCTACAAAAATTACATCGGCTAATTCTTCGCCCAGGTCTTTTTCTTTATCGCTTTCTTTTTCTGACTGCTCTCCATACCTTCGGGCAATAATTCGAGCAACCTCTCCGACCTCTTCGGTCAATTGTGCCATATTGGTTAACTCATCAAAATAACGGACACCGTGGGTGCTGATCCACTCGTCGACTCTTTTCTGTGCTCCTTCTAAATCCATGGTCAAAAATAGCGATAAATCTTGGTATACCTATGACACCCCAATGGAGGGTTAAAAAAATGCATTCAACTCTTTTAAAGAATCTACCATCAAACATTTATCATGTTTTTCCTCTTTGTGCGAATTAAAATGAATCGCATGCATTCCCTGAGCCAATGCTCCTAAAATATCTGCTTCCAAACTGTCCCCTATCATTAATGAATTACTTGGGTTGGCATGAGTTTTACTCAAAGCCTGAATAAAAATTTGCGGATGTGGTTTTTTAAACCCCAGCTGTTCTGCGGTAAAAACAAAGTCGAAATAAGCATCCAAACCCGAATTTTTAATTTTAAAGTGCTGCACTTGTTCAAACCCATTGGTGATGATGTGTAAATTATACTTTCCCTTTAAGTTGTCAAGAAGCGGAATGGCCCCCTCAAACAAATGGGGAAATGTACTTAAATAGGCAATATAGGCCTCAGAAATCCGATGGATTTGATCTGGGGTTACTTTAAATGCAATCTGACGAAATGTATCAAACAGTCGGTTGTACCGCAATTCCTCTTGAGAAATTTGATTTTCTCTGTAGCGTTTCCAATAAGCATGATTGATAGGATTATAATGGAAAATAAAGTGGTTTAAATCCACTGCCAACTTCATTTCCTCAAAAATTTTTTGAAACGTTAGGTAGGAATTTTTTTCAAAATCCCACAGTGTATGGTCTAGATCAAAAAAAATATCCGTTAAACGCGCTTTAAACGGAATCACTTTATAAATTTTTTAAATGCTTTTTGCAAATGTAAATCCTGTTTTTTTAAATCTAAAAAACCGTTGCTGATTGCGATTATGAGTTTACTGCTCGTTAAAGGCAGTTTTTTATACAGCTCCTCCAATTGGTTGAATACTTCCAATGTTTTTTCGCTGTGAAAGCCCGTTACTTTTGCTGCAACGGGATAAATTTTAATAGGGAGTTGAAATTCATTGGTCAAGTCGTAAAAATAAAAGGGCGTTGCGGTGCTCGCACGAAACCCCATTTGATCTGCATACCCCATGCTGTAGTCCTCTGTAAATTCAAAAGGGACCAAATCTGCATAGACGTCGGATAGCTGCCGATAGCTGATCGGAATACGGCTCATTTTAACTTGTCTGTGCGTGAGTCCTTGAAAATCTTTTTTTTCATTTGCCAAATTCACTTCAGGCTTTAACTGAGACTGGACAGAAAGTAAGAGGCCCAAAGAATAGGAGTCTCCTGCTCTTTTGATTCGCAATTGTAATTCCCTCGATAAGGTGGATACATTGGATTCGTAAGCCGAACTGTTGGCATAAAGAAAAAATATTTTAGGAAGGATGGGCGAAGTGTTAAACCATTCCTCCCATGCGCTAAAACTATCATAGGGATCTTCTTCTAACCTCAAGAGCACGGCCAATTGAGTGAGAATTTTTACTAAATTAAAGGACCAAAGAGACTTAAAAAAAACTTCCAGAGCTACTAAAACAGACCGATGGCGGTATTTAAACGCCAAAGGCACATCAATGAGGACTTCCTTTTGTGGAGTCTTGAGTTTATACGGTTTGATCTCCTCAAAGTGAGCAGACATAATTTTGTGGAGCTTGAGTGCCCAAACATCTACTAAGGGCTGATATAAAAATCCTTGCTTGGCAGCTAAACTTTGCAAAGGATCAAATACTCCCTTGGCGGTTTTCAAGTGAGGTGTGAGTTCTTCGTATCGGGAGAGCAGAAAAAAACTTGCAGCAAAAATATCAAACGGAAGTTGGGTGTCGTTTGAGGTTTTAAAAAAGGCTGGAATACCCTCCCAATCCTGAACGGAAGGTTCATGGCTTCCTAATCCACGTTCAAAAAGCAGTGAATGGGCAGCGACAAAAAACTCATCCCCTAAGGGTTTGTGGGTATAACTCATCTTTGGTCCAGAGTGGGCAACAAAAGCTTCTATGGAGGATGTAAAACCCACCGCTAGTTCCAACATATTTTCAAAAATATGTCTAAAAATATAGGTTACTCTCGGTGTAATTTTATGCGTATAGACAAGCAGCATTTACAGGATCTCTTGGTCAGCAAAGCTAAAGTAGCCTTTTTCTGAAACAATTAAATGATCGAGAATCTTCAGATCAACCAAATGAGCTGCTTTTTTAAACTTTTGCGTTAACGCTCTATCCTCTGTACTTGGGCTTACATTTCCGGAAGGATGGTTATGAACCAAAATCAGAGAGGTGGCTCCAACCTCAAAGGCGCGCTTCAGTGCCAAACGAATATCAACTACGGTTTGTGTAATACCACCTTGACTGAGACGAAATTTTTCTATTAAGCTTGAAGATTGATTGAGATAAAGAACCCAAAATTCTTCATGATCAAGCGTACTCAATTCAGCGCCTATTTGTTCGTAAACGCGGTTGCTGTAGGTTAGTACTGGAGCGGGGTCGCTAGAATGTTGTGCAACCCGCTTGCTCAACTCCAAAGCCGCCTTTATTTTAATTGCCTTTACCATTCCTATACCATTGAATTTTACGAAATGTTCCAGGGGCATTTTACCTAATTTATGTAAATCGTTTTGAACCCTTTTCAAAACTCTTTTCATCAAATCCACGGCATTTTCGTTAGCACTTCCACTCCCGATTAAAATCGCGATAAGTTCTGCATTGCTCAGATAGGAGGCTCCATGCAGGCGCAGTTTTTCTCTGGGTCGGTCGGAAACGTCCCAGTCTTTGATGGTAAATTTGTCGGGCAACTTGGTCATGGAGCAAACTAAGAGACCCTAAATTATCATTTTTTTCTAGAAAATAATAGCCCTATAAAAAGCGTTGCTGAAGTAAGGGCCAATCCAACCCTCCAAAATTTCCAGAACTCATCATAACCAAAACCTCCTCTGTATAAGTATGGTTTAGCAAGTACTCTTCGAGGTCGACGGGGGTAGTAACCACCTTTATATTTTTATGAGCAAAAGCCTGCACAATGGTTTCAGGAGGTATAGGAGTTCTGTTTTTAATTTTTAAAGCCTCTGGGTCGTAAAAAATTAGGGCCTCATCGGCCGAGTCCAAACTGTGGGCGTATTGTGATATAAATTCTGGGTCTAAGCTGCTGTAGGTATGCAACTCTAAACACACCTTTATTTTTTTTCCTTTAAACTGATCGCTTACTGCCTTACAACTTGCCTGAACCTTACTAGGTGCATGAGCAAAATCTTTAAACAACAAATTTGTTGCTCCCTTTGCGAGTAGCTCCAAGCGCTTGGAAGCTCCTTTAAAACTAGGGATGGCCTCAAAAAAATCCGAACTATCGATTCCCATCAACTGAGCTATCCATTGCGCAGCAGCTATATTTTGGAGATTGTGTGTGCCAAAAACAGCCAAGGGAAGACTTCCCTCCTCTGTTTCAAGATAGGTAATCCCATCGGCTATAAAATGCGCTGGAGTACGATACCCAATTTTTTTGACGGGATGGGTATTGGATTCAACCAACTCCTTTAACCTTTCATCCTCTTCATTGAAGATCAGTACTCCCCCAGCCTGAATGGAATTAATAAACAATTCAAACTGAGAAATGTAGGCTTCCATCGTGGGAAAAACGTTTACATGATCCCAGGCTATACCACTGATGACGGTTATTTCTGGAGTGTACCATAAAAATTTGGGACGAGGGTCTATTGCAGAGGATAAATATTCATCTCCTTCTAGAAGCACAAAATCATTTTCTGTTGAAAGGGATAAGGTTTTTGAATCCTCAGAAACGGGGGCACCGACCATATAGTCTGAATCGATGTGATGGTAGGTTAACGCATGTAATACCATCGCCGTGATTGTTGTTTTTCCATGACTCCCCGCAACGACTACTCTGGTTTTATTTTCAGTAAGAGCAGCTAAAAACTCTGGATAGGATTGAATTTTTAAGTTCAGCTGTTGTGCTCTTAACAGTTCTGGATTCTCCTTTTTTGCGTGCATGCCCAGCACCACTACATCGAGTGCTTCGGTTATTTTTTCAGGAAACCATCCCTCAACTTCTGGTAGCAGTCCTGCTTTCTGAAGTTTTGATTTTGAAGGCTCAAAAATCACATCGTCACTCCCTGTTACTTGATGGCCCAATTCCAACATCTGAAGCGCCAAGCTGTGCATGGCACTTCCTCCAATCGCAATAAAATGAATTCGCATCATCGCAGTTAGGGATTGAGTTGATTCCAGAGCAGGTCTTTGAGCTCCATTAAATGAAATTGGGTAGCGCTTGAGATGATCAAATGAGGGATCTCTTTAAATATGGTATTCATTTCCTTGGTATATTCCTCCAACAATTCTTCATCTAACAAATCGGCTTTGGAAAGGACGACCATATAGTCTTTATCCAATAATTCGGGATTGTATTTGATCAGTTCTTTCTGTAAAATGTCAAAGGCTTTTTTTACATCGGGTGTATCGGCCGGGATCAAATAAAGCAAGATAGAATTTCGTTCTATATGCCTTAAAAAATAATGCCCTAAGCCCTTCCCTTCAGCAGCTCCTTCTATGATTCCCGGAATATCTGCCATCACAAAAGACCTGAAATCTCTATATTCTACTATCCCCAAGTTGGGTTTCAAAGTAGTAAATTCGTAATCTGCAATTTTGGGTTTGGCGGCGGTGAGCGCCGAGAGTAAGGTAGATTTTCCTGCGTTAGGAAAGCCTACAAGACCCACATCCGCTAATACTTTGAGTTCTAAGGTAATGGACAATTCAACTCCTTCTCTTCCGGGTTGGGCATATCGAGGGGTTTGTCGGGTTGCCGATTTAAAATGCCAATTTCCACGACCTCCTAGACCACCTTCGGCAAGAATTTCTTGTTGACCCGCAGCCGTAATTTCGAATAAAACCGCATCTGTTTCTGAATTTTTTACCACAGTACCTACTGGCACATCGATGTAAAGATCTTCCCCTTGGGCCCCACTGCTTCGGTTTTTACTGCCGTCTCCACCATGGGCTGCCGCAAAATGACGTTTGAATTTAAAGGAATAAAGGGTCCAAAGTTGTTCATTTGCCCGGACAATAACATGCCCCCCTCGTCCACCATCACCACCGTCGGGACCCCCCTTGGTAATATATTTCTCTCGATGCAAGTGGATGGATCCTTTTCCTCCTTTGCCAGAGCTTACATGTAACTTGACATAATCGACAAAGTTTCCTTCAGTCATGTACTAGTTTAGGCTGTTGATGAGTTGCGTCAGGCGGTGGGTAATTTCTTCTATTGATCCAATGCCGTTGACACTGTGAAATTTATTTTGTTTCGTGTAGTAATCTCGAAGTGGGGCTGTTTTAAGATTGTACTCTTCAAAACGGTTGCGAATTTTTGATTCGTCCTGATCATCTGTTCTACCGCTGCTTTTCCCTCGTTCCAATAAACGTTCCACCAAGACATCGTCTGCCGCTTCTAAAGCTAGCGTTGCCGAAATTTCCATTTGCTTTTCTTTTAAAAATGCGTCCAGTGCTCCTGCTTGGGCTTCGGTTCGAGGGAAACCATCAAAGATGAATCCCTTTGCTTGTGGATTTTGATCTACCTCAGCTTCTAACATATCAATAGTCACTTGATCAGGAACTAGATCTCCTTGATCCATATAGGACTTTGCCAACATCCCTAGTGGGGTCTCATTTTTAATGTTATTGCGAAAGAGGTCACCGGTTGAGATGTGTACCAAATTGAATTGTTCTTTTAAAAAGGAAGCTTGTGTCCCTTTACCCGCTCCTGGCTTTCCGAATAAAACAAGATTAATCATGAAAAAATATTTGTCCAAAGATACCCATTTTAGATGGCTTTTTTCCATTCCAAAAAACTTATACGTATTTTTGCCAAAAGCGCATGATGGGATTTTTCTCCACTACTAAATCAATAGGAATCTTAGGCGGCGGGCAATTGGGTAAAATGCTCCTTACGACCACTCGGCAGTGGGACATTCACACCCAGGTGATGGACCCCAGTAAGGAGGCACCTTCGCGTATTGGATGCAATCGTTTTGTTCAAGGCGATTTGATGGATTACCAACAGGTATACGATTTTGGAAAAGAAGTAAACATCCTCACCATTGAAATTGAAAATGTGAACACCGATGCGCTTGCAGCACTTGAAAAAGAGGGAGTTCAAGTATATCCTCAGGCAACAGTAATCAAGACGATACAAAACAAGTGCCGTCAAAAAGAATTTTATCTACAAAACAATATTCCTACTGCCCCCTTTCAACTCTTTCAATCCAAAGACGCACTAAAAGATGCAGTGGCAAGAGGGCTGGTCTCCTTTCCCTTTGTTTGGAAATCAGAATCCATGGGATACGACGGTTATGGAGTTAAAATTATTCGGTCAAATCAAGACCTGGAAACGGTAAACGAAGGCAGCTGTATGGCCGAAGATTTGGTTGCGATCGACAAAGAAATAGGGGTTATAGTATGCAGAAGTGTCAGCGGAGAAACGGTGAGTTATCCCAGCGTAGAAATGGAATTTCACCCCACTGCGAATCAGGTGGAATACGTCCTCAGTCCTGCCCGTATTCCAAGTCGTATAGAACAAAACGCCCAAGAAGTAGCCCGTAAAGTTTCAGAGGCATACCAACACGTTGGCCTGCTTGCGGTTGAGTTGTTTTTAACCAAAGAAGGGGAAATTTGGGTCAATGAAGTAGCTCCAAGACCACACAACAGTGGGCACTACAGCATAGAATCTTCTTATACTTCTCAATTTGAACAACACATCAGAGCACTGCTAGACCTACCCCTAGGCAATACGGAAAACAAAGTTTCGGGAGTAATGGTCAATCTGGTCGGTGCTGCGGGTCATCAAGGGCCCGTCCATTACAAAAACATGGAGCACATCTTAGCCATTGAAGGCGTATGCCCACATATCTATGGGAAGAAAGAAACCCGTCCTTTTCGAAAAATGGGACACATTACCATTGTAAATAAAAGCTTAGAAACGGCACGACAAATCGCAGAACAAGTAAAAGAAACCATTGAAGTAATATCAAAGTAATATGGCACAAGTAGGAATTATTATGGGAAGTCAATCCGACCTTCCCGTTATGGAGGAAGCAATTGCAATTCTAAAGGAGTTTGAGATAGAAACGGAAGTAGATATAGTCTCCGCTCACCGAACTCCGGATAAAATGTTGGACTATGGGACCAAGGCTCATCAAAGAGGAATCAAAGTGATCATTGCAGGAGCCGGAGGAGCGGCACACTTGCCTGGTATGGTTGCCTCTTTGAGTCCACTTCCTGTCATTGGGGTTCCTATCAAATCCAGCAATTCCATAGACGGATGGGATTCTGTTTTGTCTATTTTACAAATGCCCGGAGGAGTTCCCGTAGCTACGGTAGCCTTAAACGGGGCCAAAAATGCGGGTATATTAGCGGCTCAAATCATTGGTAGTCAAGATCAAGCGGTGCTCCATAAGGTAATTGAATACAAAGAAGGACTCAAGAAAAAAGTATTGGACAGTAGTAAAAATTTAAAAAAATAAGCGCTTGGACAACCCTCTTTTAACCGAATTCAATACTCCCTTTGAATCTGCTCCATTTTCGAAAATAAAAACCGAACATTATATCCCCGCGATTCAGGAGGCTATTGCTATAGCTCTTCAAGAAATTGATGGCATTACCGCTCAGAAAGAAGCGCCCACTTTTCAAAATACCTTAGAGCAACTCGAAAAATGCGGAAAACTCATTGGAAGAATCAGCACCATACTCTTCAACCTCAACAGTGCAGAAACCAGTGAAGCCTTACAACAAATTGCCCAACAGGCTTCCCCTTTGTTAACTCAATTTCAAAATGACATCCGATTAAACGAAGCTCTTTTTTTACGAATTAAAACCGTTTACCAAAAAGAAGACCGCTCCCAATTGACCGAGGAACAACGGACCCTGCTTGAAAAAGAATACAAAAGTTTTGTGAGAAATGGAGCCAATCTTTCCCCAACTTCCAAAGAAAAATTGCGTCAAATAGATACCCAGCTTTCCCAACTGAGTTTGACTTTTGGAGAACATGTTTTGGCAGATACCCAGGCCTTTCAACTCCATATTGAAAAAGAGGAAGACCTGAAAGGATTACCTCCGGCGCTCATTGAAATGGCAGCAGAAGAGGCCCGCACTAGAAAATCGAAAGGGTGGATCTTTACACTCGACTACCCCAGTTATGTTCCTTTTATGACCTATGCTGAAAACAGAGCCCTGAGGAAAAAATTTAGCCTTGCTTTTGGTCAGCGGGGATTCCAAAACAACCCACAAAACAACAGTGAGATAGTATTAAAGATTATTCAACTCAGAAAGGAACGCGCACAACTCTTGGGATACGAATCTCATGCTGCTTTTGTACTGGAAGAACGTATGGCACAATCAGAAGAAAAGGTCAAATCGTTTTTAGACAACCTTACAGAAAAAGCAAAGCCTGCAGCAAAAAAAGAGTGGGAAGCCATGCAAAACTATGCGGCTGAACATTTAAATTTAACAGAACTTGAAAAATGGGACACTGCCTTTGTTGCTGAAAAACTCAAACAGGATGAACTCGACTTGGATGAACAAGAACTCAGAC
>JALQVM010000048.1 GCA_023263685.1 Flavobacteriaceae bacterium
CAAAATCCTGAACTAGACGAAGTCGTTAAACGCTATTTTCCCAACCGATTACCAGACGTATCTATAGTTGATCATACAGAGATTTTTCGGGGTTACGAAGAATTTCTTCCCACCTTTAACAGCATTTGCATCAGCAATATGCTCTGGAGAATAAAGGGTTTGGCGGATCACTTTGTTTACTTTAATGACGATATTTTTTTGCTGAGACCGGTCCAGCCTACGGATTGGTTTATCGATCAAAAGCCCGTTCTCCGAGGAAAGTGGCGTTTTCCTCCTTACGAACGTTTGCTTTGGGACAGCCTCAAAGAAGGGGTAAAAAGAATTTTTGCTCCAGAAAGCAAAAACGAGCGCGTTGCTTCTTTTCAAGTCAATCAATGGAATGCCGCTCAGCAGTTAGGCTTCACTTTCCGCTATTTCAGATCCGGCCATACTCCCTTGGCGATGCGCAAAACAACGCTAGAAAAATACTTTATAGCCCATCCAGAACGATTGAAAAAAAACATTAGTTTTCGTTTTAGAAATTATGTTCAGTTCAATACGGTTGCTCTGGCAAATCATCTTGAAATAAAGACGGGGAACAAAAACCACAAATCTTCCCAGGCACTTTATTTACAGCCACATAACCGAGGGAAAGAGTATGTAGCGCTCAAATTTAATCGGGCGTTAAAAGAGGAAAACCTCCTTTTTATTTGTGTTCAAAGTTTGGATTTAGCAACTCATGAAGATCAAGAAGCCGTACTACAAAGAATGAAATCAATACTGGAACTGCAGTGAGTATGTCAATGATAAAGTCAATAGCGGTAATTTCTATGGTTCGAAACGATACGTTTTTTGCCGATAAATGGATTGCCTATTACGGGACTCAGTTTGGCTTTGAAAATTTATATCTTTTTGTAGATGGAATGGACCAAAAATTGCCATCACTTTCAATAAAAATAAATTGCACCCAAATTGCTCACGAAGATTTTCCCCGAGCAAAAGGAGACCGTAAACGCGCACAATTTATTTCGGCATTTGCAAAAAAATTATTTCAAAATTATGAGGTCGTTTTGGCCATGGATATCGATGAATTTCTTGTTTTAGACCCCAAGCAAAAGGGTTCGCTGAAAGCCTATTTATCCCAAGAGTTTAGTAGTAGTTCGCTTTCAGCGCTCGGATTGGATGTGGGACAGCATCCAAATTGGGAGGCTCCCATTGATCTTCATCAGCCCTTTCTATCACAAAGAGCATTTGCTCACGTTTCAGACCGTTACACCAAACCGGTAGTAGCATTACGTCCCCTGCGCTGGGGCTCCGGATTTCATCGAATCAAGGGTAAAAATTTTACGATAGATTCTAATTTATATCTCTTTCATTTTGGACTTGTAGATTACAAGCAGGCAGTCAAACATAGTGAAAACAAAGGATTGAATGCATCGGGATGGAAAAGACATTTTAATCGACGCCTTGAATTATTCCAAATTCTGAAAACACAGCCCCCTTTAGAGGCAGACGTGTTTTTTAAAGAAGCGAGAATACGACTGAGCAAGAAAAGAAAATGGTTTGCTTGGAACAAACCAGCACCCCTACAAGGGAACGCTTTGGTGCGTTTGCCTCAACGGTTTAAAACATTGGTCTAAGACGGGAATAGCAGTCTATTTTTTAACTAATTTGCAAAAAAAATAAGCGATGAAAAAAATCCAAATGGTGGATTTAAAAAGCCAATACGACTTCATCAAAGAGGAAGTAGCTGATCAAATGGCTCAAGTTTTAGAGACTTCTTCTTTTGTCAACGGTCCAATGGTTCAAGCCTTTCAGCAAGATTTAGAAGCCTATCTGAATGTAAAGCATGTGATTCCGTGCGCCAATGGAACAGATGCCCTTCAAATCGCTTTGATGGGACTTCAATTAGAACCAGGTGATGAAGTGATTACCTCCGATTTTACCTTTGCTGCTACCGTGGAAGTCATCTCCTTACTCAAGTTAAAACCCGTACTTGTGGATGTAGATCCCCAGACGTTTAATATAGACCCCAAGGCTATTGAAAAGGCAATCACCTTAAAAACCAAAGCGATCATTCCCGTTCATCTCTTTGGTCAATGTGCAGCTATGGATTCTATACTGGAAATTTCAAAAAAGTACCAGCTTGCTGTAGTGGAGGATAACGCTCAGGGCATTGGGGCAACCCACACCTTTGCGGATGGAACCAAAGCAAAAACTGGGACTATGGGTCACGTTTCAGCAACTTCCTTTTTTCCTTCAAAAAACCTTGGAGCCTACGGAGATGGAGGTGCCCTATTCACAAATGACGATGAGCTTGCACACTTTATTCGAGGAATTGTAAATCACGGGATGTATACCCGCTATTACCATGACGTTGTAGGGGTAAATTCAAGATTAGATGCTCTCCAAGCTGCGGTTCTAAAAGTTAAATTGCAATACCTGGATTTTTATAATGAGCGCAGAAAAGAAGCCGCAAGCAGATACAATGAGTATTTCAACAACCACGAACAGCTGGTCCTTCCCTTTCGGGCCATGGGTTGCGATTCTCACGTCTTTCATCAATACACCTTGCGGGTTCTACATGCAGACCGAGATGCGCTGGTTCAGCATTTAAACCAACACCAAATTCCTTGTGGAGTGTATTATCCCGTTCCACTGCACGCTCAAAAAGCCTATTTAGACCCCAACGTTGATCCTGCTGCTTTTCCAGTTACCAACCAATTGGTCAAGGAGGTGATTTCCTTGCCGATGCATTCCGAATTGACTACAGATCAAATTGAGTATATTGCAACCACATTATTACAATTTTTCAATTAAACTTTTTTTCGATGAAAACGATTGTTACTCTATGTTTTTCCCTTTTTTCTAGCTTCGCTTTAGCTCAACTAACCTACCTCCATTGTGGAGAAGTTTTCGATGCAGAAAAAGCCAAATTTGTTGGTCCGCATACCATTGTAGTTGAAGGAAATCGGATCCGTTCCGTAGAGAAAGGATACCAGCAACCGGAGCAAGCCAATGTAAAAGTCATGGATTTAAAATCAAAGACGGTGTATCCAGGATTTATCGATATGCATGTCCACATCGAGGGGGAATATTCTCCAGATCGATATTTAAAAGTATTTCAGAACAATCCCGAAGACACAGCTTTCGAAGCCGCTGAAATTGCCAATAGAACCTTAATGGCTGGATTCACAACTGTTCGCGATATGGGGGGAACCGGAGTCAATATTGCCCTTCGCAATGCGATCAACAAGGGAAAAGTTCCCGGTCCTAGAATTTATACTGCCGGCAAAGCTATAGGGACCACCGGAGGGCATGCAGACCCAACGAACGGTTTTAAAAATACCTTACAGGGTGATCCAGGACCTAAAGAAGGCGTGATAAATTCTGTAGAAGATGCTAAAAAAGCCATCCGACAGCGGTACAAAAACGGAGCGGATTGGATCAAGATTACTGCTACAGGAGGGGTGTTGAGCGTCGCAAAAAGTGGCCAGAATCCTCAATTTACAAGCGAAGAAATCGCGGCAATTACACAAACGGCTACGGATTATGGTTTTAAAGTGGCGGCCCATGCCCATGGTGATGAGGGCATGTATCGTGCGGTGGCTAATGGGGTGAAAACAATAGAACACGGAACCCTAATTGAAAAACGAACCATGGAATTGATGAAAGCCAAAAACGCGTATTTGGTTGCCACGATTTCAGCCGGAAAGTTTGTAGCAGAACAAGCCAAAATCCCCGGTTCTTATCCTGCCATCATTGTTCCCAAGGCCATAGCAATTGGCGCACAAATACAAGATACCTTTAAAAAGGCATATGAGTTTGGAGTGCCGTTGGCGTTTGGTACAGATGCAGGTGTTTATCCCCATGGAGATAATGCCAAGGAATTTATTTATATGAATGAGGCGGGCATGCCCATCCGCGAGGCATTACACCTGGCTACTTTCGTCAATGCAGATTTGTTAGATGAGGCCGACCAATTAGGACAACTGAAAGCAGGTTATTGGGCAGATATCATTGCCTCAGATGAGAATCCTGAGGAAAATATTTCAACGCTTACGCAGCTAAGCTTTGTCATGAAAAACGGGACGGTTTACAAACAATAGGAGTTAACTCCCCGTAGCAGTCTCCATAGTGCGGTCAATTTTTTTAATTAACCCTTGGAGGACTTTTCCTGGACCTACTTCTGTAAAATGCAAAGCTCCGTCAGCAATCATTTGTTGAACACTTTGGGTCCACTTGACAGGAGCCGTAAGTTGGGCAACTAAATGGGTTTTTATTTCCTCTGGATTTACAGTTCCTTTTGCAGTGACGTTCTGATATACGGCACAGTTAGGAGTAGTAAAAGTGGTGTTTTCTATTGCTTTTGCCAATCGTGTTTTGGCAGGTTCCATCAAGGGGGAATGAAAAGCTCCTCCCACTGGGAGTAAAAGTGCACGCCGCGCCCCAGCCTCTTTAAACGTTTCACAGGCTTTTTCAACTGCCTCAACAGCTCCAGAAATTACCAACTGTCCGGGACAATTGTAATTGGCCGCAACGACAATTCCAGGAGTTGCTTCACAAATAGCGGCAACCTTCTCGTCCTCCAAGCCTAAAATGGCTGCCATAGTGCCGGGGGCTTCATTGCAGGCTGATTGCATCGCCAAGGCTCGTTCGCTGACCAGTTGTAAGCCTTCTTCAAAACTCAATACACCCGAAGCGACAAGGGCGGAGAATTCGCCTAATGAATGACCCGCAACCATTTCGGGTTGAAAACGATCCCCCATGACCTCACTTAAAATTGTGGAATGTAGAAAAATGGCAGGCTGGGTTACTTTGGTTTGTTGGAGTGCCTCGGCATCGTCACCAAACATAATTTGGGTAATTTTAAATCCTAAAATTTCATTGGCTTGCTCAAACCGCTCTTTAGCGAGGGAACTACTTTCAAAAAGGTCTTTTCCCATGCCTGGAAATTGGGCTCCTTGCCCCGGAAATACAAATGCCTTCATTTCGTTTTGTTTAAATAAGTTAAATAGGAATAATCGTAGGGTTGGTCAATGGATTTAAAATGCTTTTCTTCTTTGACCAACTCCCAATCAGTGGGATCTACCTCAGGAAAAAAAGCATCTGCTTCAAATGAAGCGTGTACACGCGTGAGCTCAATTTTATCGGCCAGAGGAATAAAAAGGGAATAAACCTCTCCACCTCCAATCACAAAGGGTTGGGCGTCACCTTCCGTGAAACTTAAGGCCTCCTCAATCGTATGGGCTACCCATGCCTCTTTAGCCGTATAGTTTTTATTGCGAGTCAAAACAATGTTCTTTCGATTGGGTAAAGCTCTAGGCATGGATTCAAAGGTTTTTCTTCCCATGATAACCGCATGACCTTGAGTCAGTCGTTTGAAACGTTTTAAGTCCTCAGAAAGATGCCAGATGAGTTTGTTGTCCTTTCCAAGTGCATTGTTTTCTGATGCAGCAGCAATTAAGGTAACTTCTTTTGAAGAATCTGAATCATTCATTCTACTAAAAGGTTAATTTTGAAGCAAAAATACACTTTCTCTTTAACCCATGGTCAAAGCTTATTATCCGTTATTAACAAATACAACCTATCTCAATACGGCCTATGTGGGATTAATGTCGAAGCAATTGGCAGCTTTTAGAAGGTCTTATGAAGAAACATATGTGTTAAAAGGGGGTGACTTTTACAAGATGCAAGCCTACCAGGAGTTGGATGCGGTTCATGAGAATTTTGCAGCTTTTTTTGGACTGTCTCCTGACCGCTGTTTTGGAACTTCAAATTTTTCTTCTGGAATCCGTACTGCGCTTTCTTTCTTACCCAAAACAATGAAAGTTCTGTTGCTAGAAGAAGATTATCCGTCTCTGACAGACGCTTTTGCCGAGTTTGGTTTTGAGTGTGCAACCCTCCCCATGCAACCAAATATAGAGGAAGCCCTTTTGGAAAAAGTAAACAAAGAGGAATACGCTATTTTGGCGTTGAGTCTCGTGCAATACACTTCGGGCTTGTTGATCGATCAAGAGGCTTTAGTCCAATTAAAAAAGCTGCATCCTAAACTCCTCATTATAGGCGATGGAACTCAATTTCTTGGCGCCCATTACTTTCATTTTGATGATTCGCCATTTGATTTGGTGGCTGCCAGTGGATATAAATGGCTGTTGGGAGGCTTCGGCAACGGAATTGTAATGCTTTCGGAGGCTTTTGTAGCACTGACCGACCATAAAGTTGACACCATTCGAGAACGGTTTTTTAAAGGACATTTCAACCTATTGGGTATGGCCAGTTTAAATTTTGCCATCCGAGAATTGGTTGAACATGATTTTTCCTCACTGGTAAAAGAAAAAACAGCATTGAGTGAAGAGGTAAAAAATCAGTTGACTGCACTGGAATTGATCCCTCAGTGGGTGAGTGCCCGACCGGCTCATAGTTCCATATTTTCTATAAAAGGAGGGGAAGAATTGGTTGATTTTCTCCAAAAAGAGAACATTCGATGTGTACAGCGGGGGGCCGGTGTACGGGTATCTTTCCATTTTTACAATACAGAAAACGACTTAAAAAAATTAATCAAAACGCTGAAGGCGTTTCGAGAACTAAACCGCAACCTTTCCTTTGATTAACGGATGGGGGTCGTAGTTTAAGAGTTCAAAATCCTCGTAGGTGAAATCAAATATATTTTTGATTGCCGGATTGAGTTTCATGCTGGGTAAGGGTTTCGGCTTTCGAGACAATTGTTCTTTGATCTGCTCTTGATGATTGGAGTAAATATGCACATCTCCAAAAGTATGAACAAAATCCCCTGCTTCCAGACCGCAGACTTGCGCAACCATAAGGGTCAACAGCGCATAGGAGCCAATATTAAATGGAACTCCTAAAAACACATCCGCACTTCGTTGATACAATTGACACGAAAGTTTGTTGTCCGCCACATAAAACTGAAAAAAGGCATGGCAAGGAGGTAAGGCCGCTTTATTGTTGCTAACATTTTCTGCAAATGAAACGCTCGTATCTGGGAGCACACTGGGATTCCACGCAGAAACAAGCATCCTTCGGCTATCGGGATTGGTCGTTAGGGTGTCTATAACTTGCTGAATTTGATCTATGCCTTCACTGTTCCAGTTTCTCCATTGATGTCCGTACACAGGGCCTAAGTTTCCGTTTTCGTCAGCCCATTCATTCCAAATGCGAACACCGTTTTCTTGCAGGTACGCAATGTTGGTTGAACCTTTTAAAAACCAAAGTAATTCGTGTATCAACGACTTGAGGTGGATTTTTTTAGTGGTGACTAAAGGAAAACCCTCTGCTAAATTGAAGCGCATTTGATATCCAAAAACACTTTTAGTTCCCGTTCCCGTGCGGTCGGTTTTTTCAATTCCATGGGTATCGATATGACGAAGTAAGTCTAAATATTGTTTCATTCGATCAGTTGAATAGCAATATTCAAAAATAGGAGCATTTTAAAGAAGGAAAGTCCGACTTTAAAAAAATTTGTTCAAAAAAAATTAACAAAGTGAATTAGCCTTTTCTTTTGGAAAGTTCATCGCGAACACGGGCAGCCTTTTCGTAGTTTTCTTGAAGTACCAATGTACTTAAAAGATCTCTGAGTTTTCGAATAGAAAGTTCGCTGAGCTCTTCATTTGTAATTGAAGTTTTGCTCTGTTCCGTCACAAAGTTCTGAATCCAATTGTCTTCGGATAGCTTTTTTTCTCCAGAGGAAACGGCAGCGGTAAATCCTGCTTTTTTTAAAATAGAATCATAGGTATAGATAGGGGCACCATAACGCAGGGCTAGCGCAATGGCATCAGATGTTCTAGAGTCAATAATTTCTTCAATTTTATCTCGCTCACAGATCAGGCTGGCATAAAAGATTCCGTCCACTAATTTGTGGATGATGACTTGCTTGACGATAATTTCAAAACGCTCTCCAAAACTCTTAAACAGATCATGAGTCAAGGGTCTGCTGGGCTTAACTTCTTGCTCTAAGGCGATAGCTATGGACTGGGCTTCAAAACCTCCAATGATTACGGGAAGCTTTCTGTCTCCATCATTTTCACTCAAAATAAGGGCATAGGCTCCGGTCTGCGTTTCGCTGTAGGAGATTCCTTTAACCGTCATTTGTATTAATTTCATAGAAACAAAATTATGTTTTTAGCGTGCTCTTTTTCAAAAAATTCAGGACTATTTTTTTCTAACGCCTATTTTCCTTGTTTATTGAGTAAAGCTAATAGATAATTATTGATTAAATTTGCGCCTCAATGACATTCAATACATGAAAACCATACAATTTAGAGAGGCCATTGCAGAGGCGATGAGCGAAGAAATGCGGAGGGACGAGTCAATCTACCTGATGGGGGAAGAAGTGGCAGAATACAACGGAGCCTATAAAGCCTCCAAAGGGATGCTTGATGAATTTGGGTCTAAACGAGTAATCGACACTCCGATTTCAGAGGCCGGATTTTCAGGAATAGGAGTAGGTTCTACCATGACAGGGAATCGACCTATTATAGAATTCATGACATTTAATTTTGCTTTGGTAGGGATTGATCAAATCATAAATAATGCGGCTAAAATCAGACAAATGTCAGGAGGACAATTTCCTTGTCCTATCGTCTTTAGAGGACCAACCGCCTCGGCTGGTCAGCTGGCTGCTACCCATTCACAAGCGTTTGAAAGTTGGTACGCAAATTGCCCCGGTTTGAAAGTTATTGTACCCTCCAATCCTTATGATGCTAAAGGACTTTTAAAATCAGCGATAAGAGATAACGACCCTGTAATCTTTATGGAGTCCGAACAAATGTATGGGGATAAGGGTGAAGTGCCCGAAGGAGAATATACCTTGCCCATAGGTGTGGCTGATATTAAGCGTGAGGGTAAAGATGTGACCCTGGTTTCTTTTGGTAAAATTTTAAAAGAAGCATTGAAAGCGGCAGAAATGCTTGCCGAAGAAAATATCGACGTTGAAGTGATCGACTTGAGGACCATCCGACCGATGGATTACCAGACCATAATAGAATCCGTTAAAAAAACCAATCGCCTTGTAATTCTTGAAGAATCATGGCCCTTTGGAAATATAGCAACAGAAATAACCTACCATGTACAAAGTGAGATCTTTGACTACTTGGATGCACCTGTTGAAAAAATCAATACGGCAGATACTCCTGCACCTTATTCGCCAGTACTTTTAAAAGAATGGTTGCCGAATGCGGAGGATGTTGTAAAATCAATTAAAAAAGTACTCTATAAATAATTCAAAGTCGGGAGGAGTCCAAAGGGGTTTACCCCCTTGGGAAATAGATTATTGCCGAGGTTTTGAATTCAGCATTGTTTTACTACTTTTACCGACGAAAAAATCAAACTAATCATAATAATTCACGATGGAACTAATCATACAATTTTTACCTGCTTTTGGAGTTTTAGGGCTTCTCTTTGTCTTTATTAAAAACAGTTGGGTTTCTAAGCAAGACGTTGGAAATGAGAAAATGGCTCGTATTGCCAAGAACATTGCCGATGGGGCGATGTCATTTTTAAAAGCAGAATATAAAATCTTATCCATTTTTGTAATCGCAGTAGCTGTCCTTTTATTCTTCAAAGGGCAAGCCGAAACCGGTTCTAACGGCATGGTTGCCGTTTCCTTTATCGTAGGGGCCATTTGTTCTGCACTTGCTGGGTTTATTGGAATGCGAGTAGCTACCAAAGCAAACGTTCGAACGACCAATGCTGCCAGAACCTCCTTAGGAAAAGCCCTCGAAGTTGCTTTTGCCGGAGGAGCAGTGATGGGATTGGGTGTTGTTGGATTAGGAGTATTAGGATTGAGTGGATTATTTGCACTCTACAGCGGCCAAGGTTGGGAAATTACCGAAGTACTTAATGTGCTTTCTGGATTTTCACTTGGAGCTTCCTCCATCGCATTGTTTGCCCGTGTGGGAGGAGGTATTTATACCAAAGCAGCTGATGTAGGAGCTGACTTAGTAGGAAAAGTAGAAGCAGGAATTCCTGAAGATCACCCCTTAAATCCTGCAACGATAGCAGACAATGTGGGGGATAATGTTGGAGACGTTGCCGGTATGGGCGCCGATCTTTTCGAATCTTATGTAGGATCTATTATCGGTACCATGGTATTAGGAGCATTAATTGTAACCCCTGAGTTTGACGGGTTAGGTGCTGTATACCTTCCTTTAGCGCTTGCGGCTGCCGGAATTGTAATGTCAATTGTAGGAACGTTTTTTGTGCGGGTCAAAGAAGGAGGATCTCCCCATGCTGCACTAAACTTAGGAGAATTTGGTTCTGCGGGCTTGATGCTTGTGGCTTCGTATTTTTTAATCAATGCATTTATCCCAGAAAGTATTGAAGGCTTGCCTTCAGGCGCTATGGGTGTTTTTTATGCCACCATTGCGGGCTTAGTTGCAGGCTTGGCAGTAGGAAAAGTTACAGAATACTACACGGGTACAGGTACGAAGCCTGTTACCTCTATTGTTAACCAATCTGAAACAGGAGCAGCGACCAACATTATTGCCGGCTTAGGCGTAGGGATGATGTCAACAGCTTTACCTATCATTTTGATCGCCGCTGCGATTTTAGTTTCCCATTATTTTGCCGGTCTTTACGGGATCGCCATTGCCGCCGTGGGAATGTTAGCCAATACAGGAATTCAGTTGGCAGTAGATGCTTACGGACCGATTTCAGATAATGCAGGAGGTATCGCTGAAATGGCAGAATTACCTAGTGAGGTTCGCGAGCGTACGGATAAATTAGACGCAGTAGGAAACACAACTGCTGCCATTGGAAAAGGGTTTGCTATTGCCTCAGCAGCCTTGACGGCCTTGGCTTTATTTGCAGCCTTTATGAAAACTGCAGGGGTGGTTGCTATTGATGTATCCCAACCTCAAATTATGGCAGGATTATTAATTGGGGGTATGCTTCCTTTTGTGTTTTCTGCCCTCTCGATGAATGCAGTGGGTAGAGCGGCTATGGCAATGATAGAAGAAGTTCGCCGTCAATTTAGAGATATTCCTGCGTTAAGAGCTGCTCTTGACGTCATGATTAAATACGATTCAGACATGACCAAAGCGAGTGCAGCGGATAGAAAAATATTTGACGAAGCGGATGGGGTAGCTGAATACGATAAATGTGTTGCTATTTCAACCACGGCTTCCATTAAAGAAATGGTCTTACCGGGGGTACTTGCCATCGTAGTGCCGGTAGCCATTGGTTTTATTGGAGGTGCAGAAATGCTCGGAGGTTTATTGGCAGGTGTTACTACTTGTGGGGTACTCATGGCCATCTTCCAATCCAACGCAGGAGGTGCCTGGGACAACGCTAAGAAAATGATCGAAGAACAAGGTCGAAAAGGTACCGAAGCGCACAAAGCTGCGGTAGTAGGTGACACGGTTGGAGACCCATTTAAAGATACTTCAGGTCCTTCATTAAATATTCTTTTGAAGTTAATGTCTGTGGTAGCCCTAGTAATTGCGCCTAGTATTGCTATGGACAGCTCAGAAATGACCGCTTATAATTTACGTCAGTCGGCTCAAGAACAAACTATAGAAGTGGTTGTTCCTGGCGAAGACACGGACAATACAGTGGAAGTTACCATCAGAACCGCTAAGGGTGAAGAGGAAATGACTGTTCAAGTGACCACAGACTCAAAGGGGCAGCCGGAACTCCACCGACATATAGATGAGGCAGACGACCAAAACTAAGGTCTATGTCAAAATGTTAATTATAAGGTCAGCGTTGCTGGCCTTTTTTTATGCAATCTTGGAAAGACCCTTGTCAATTTCAGCAAGCACTGTTTTGAAGTCTTCTTTATTTTCTACAAAATCCAAATCGTCAACATCAATGATGACCATTTTGTTTTTATCGTAGGTACTGATCCAAGCTTCGTAACGCTCGTTTAGTCTGCTGAGGTATTCAATACTGATGCTGTTCTCGTATTCACGTCCCCGCTTGTGAATTTTATTGACAAGATTCGGAATGCTACTTCGCAAATAAATCAAGAGGTCGGGCCCTTCAATTAAGGATTCCATCAAATCGAATAATTCCCTGTAGTTTTTAAAATCCCGTTGATTCATCAATCCCATGGCATTGAGGTTGGGAGCAAAAATAAAAGCATCCTCATAAATCGTTCGGTCTTGAACAATGGTTTTATTGCTGTTTTGAAACGCCAATAGCTGTTGGAATCTACTTTTAAGGAAATACACCTGGAGGTTGAAAGACCAACGCTCCATATGGTTGTAAAAATCGTCTAAATACGGATTGTCTATTACATCTTCAAAGTGAGCTTCCCATTGGTAATGTTTGGTTATGAGCTCAGCCAAACTTGTTTTTCCCGCTCCAATATTTCCCGCAATAGCGATGTGCATGATCTCTCTTAAT
>JALQVM010000049.1 GCA_023263685.1 Flavobacteriaceae bacterium
AAAAAGAAACAACAAAGGCTGTAGAATTCTTTTGTACATGGCAAAAAATATCCCGCCTAAAGTGGCGGGATGTTGACTTACTTTTTTGCTGGAGGGGGGTTCAATTTTGAACTCATTTCCAGCGATATCGCCGAACGCTCAATCTTGAGCTTTCCTGCTAACGTTTCTAAAATACAAGTATTATCCTTGTCATTGAGCTCCATGATTTTTCCATGGATCCCACTTTTCGTGATGATACGGTCTCCTTTTTTCATGTCACGCATGAAGTTTTTCTCTTTTTTTTGTCTACGCTGTTGGGGTAAGATGATAAAAAAGAAAAATACCACCAACATTAAGAGTAAAAACGGTAATTGACCTGAAAGACCTTCTGACATTGATTTTGTATTAAATATTATTGACGTGCTTTGGCTTGAGCATCTCTTTGTTGCTGTTTCACCGGATCAGGAGTCACACTGGATTTGATTCGCAACATTTCTCTTCCTGAAGCTGTATTGGCAGAAAGGGTAACCGATTTTTGTTGGATACCGGGCTTGTTACTTGAATCAAAACTGACTACGATGGATCCTGTTTCACCAGGAGCAATTGCTTTGTTTTTGGGGTATTCTGGTACGGTACATCCACAACTTCCTCGGGCGTCTACTATGATTAAATCAGCATCCCCTGTATTGGTAAATCCAAAAGTGGTTGTTACCTTATCTCCTTCGTTTATGGTTCCAAAATCATGCGACGTTTTATCAAATGTCATCACAGGAACTCCAGTAGTTTTTGCAGTCCCGGCGCTAGATGCTGATGGGATAGCTGGAGAGGAAGCAGTTGTTGTACTGTTTACCTTTTTGGCGGTGGTCCCTTGGCATGCAACAAATAAAACGAACGTTAAAGCTGAACTAATAATTAAAAACTTTTTCATAAATAACATATGTTTTGTGAAGTTCAAAAGTAACAAAAAAACTGATTACAACAAGCCTCTCCCGCTTTTGTTCAACCTGTTTTCAAGACTAAATTCTTTTACCAACTTATCCAACACCCCGTTTACGAAATTATTACTGTTGGGTGTAGAATAATCTTTGATGATTTCCAGGTATTCGTTGAGGGTCACTTTGGTAGGAATATTTGGGAAATACAGTAATTCTGCTATCGCAATCTTAAGCACCACGCCATCTAAACGGGCAATGCGTTCTGGGTCCCAATTGGGTGTCTTTCCTTCCAGTTCTTTTTGCAGTTCTTCGTCTTTTACAATAACTTTTTCCAAAAGCTGTCGGCCAAAAACGATATCTTCTTGGTTTTTGACAAACTCCGGAAACGGAAGACTGTTATGCTGATCAGGAGCAAGCTGTTTGAACATTTTAGATAAAAACGTATTGACTAAGGGCAGGTCATCAATCCAGGTAAGGTTTTGATCTTCCAGATAATCGTATAAAAAGTCTGAGGAAGCAATGTGCTTTTTAAAACATCTAGAAAACCAATTCAAATCATCCTCCCATTGGGGGTCGGTGTTTTTTTGATAGTCATTAAAGGCAGTATCTGAGGTTATTTTTTGAAGTAATTCTTTTAAAAAAACAAATTCCAAATCCCACTTGATGGTATTTTTCGATTGTAATTTTTTTTCCAACACCGCATGCTGCTGAATCATCAACATCACTCTGTTGTTTGAAAGGAGCTTTAAATGCTGGTATTTAACATCCACAGACCCAATTTTTTCATGGACTTTCAACTGGTCTTGCACCAAGTCCATCAACGCTTTTATCAAACCTAAAAGGGCAGTGTAGAGATCAAAAGATTGGGAAACACTGGCGTCAAAGAACTTGAGTTCCTCTTCAAGTTTACCGTTTTCTCGTTGAGAAAAAGAGTAGACAGATTGCATAACTTTAATGCGTATATGACGTCTGGTGAGCATGTTTCAGAACTTTATTGGCACAAAAATAAACCAATTAAGTGATTCTCAAGCCCAACTCCTAGAAAACTTTCATGCTGCTTTTCCTCTAAGCGGTGGCATTTGATTACATTTGCTGGGTCAACACATGAAAGAACTTCGCTACCTCAATAAATACTTTTATAAATACCGCACCAAACTGCTTTGGGGGTTTTTAATTACCGTAGTTGCCCGCATATTTTCATTGGTGGCACCCCGTTTGATTGGAAACTCACTAACGGCCGTTGAAAATTATTTACAATCCGACAACAGCGACCTCTCGACCATCAAACAGATCTTATTGGTCAATATTTTAATCATAGTAGGGACTACTTTGGCTTCAGGATTTTTGACTTTTTTGATGCGTCAAACCATCATCAACGTTTCCCGCTATATCGAATTTGATTTAAAGAATGAGGTTTTTTGGCACTACCAACGCTTGACCCAGCGTTTTTACAAAAACAACCGAACGGGAGATTTGATGAATCGCATAAGTGAAGATGTGGGAAAAGTAAGAATGTATGTAGGTCCGGCGTTTATGTACAGCATCAATACGGTAGCCCTTTTTATCATAGTGATCTCTTACATGATCAGTATAGCTCCAGAACTCACCCTTTACACCGTACTCCCTTTACCCATATTATCGGTAACCATTTATAAGCTCAGTAGAATCATCAATCAAAAAAGCACTTTGGTGCAAGAAATGCTGTCCAAAATGTCCACCTATGCGCAGGAAAGCTTTAGTGGGATTGCCGTTATTAAATCGTATAACCTTCAGGCGCAAGCAGCTGGTGATTTTAATGCACTAGCCACGGAGAGTTATGATAAAAATATGGATTTGGTCAAAGTGCAGGCGTGGTTTTTCCCGCTCATGATTTTATTGATTGGATGCAGTAACCTAATCGTCATTTTTGTGGGTGGAAATCAGTACATCCAAGGGACAATCGAAATTGGAGTGTTGGCAGAATTTATCATTTATGTCAACATGCTTACATGGCCGGTTGCGGTGGTGGGTTGGATAACCTCCATCGTTCAACAAGCCGAGGCTTCCCAAAAAAGAATCAATGCCTTTTTAAAAGAACAACCTGAAATTGAATCTGGAAAAGGAATAGGCAAGCCAATCAAAGGAACCCTAGAATTTAAAAATGTAAGTCTAACCTATCCAGAAACAGGGGTCAAAGCACTTGACAACCTAAACCTCACGGTACCTTCTGGGAGTACCTTAGGAATTATTGGTAATATCGGTTCTGGTAAATCGACTTTATTGGATACCCTGATGAGACTGTACGACCCCTCTGAAGGATCGATTTATTTGGATGGACATAACTTAAAAGAATTCCAACTTTCAGAACTGCGCAATAACATTGGCTACGTTCCTCAAAATGCATTTTTGTTCTCTGAAAGCATTGAAGACAACATCCGTTTTGGCAAACCAGAGGCTACGGAAGAAGCGATTCAAACCGTGGCCAAAAAAGCCGCTGTACACGACAACATCTTCAAATTTAAAGAGGGCTACAAAACCCTGCTGGGGGAACGTGGCGTAACCCTTTCCGGCGGACAAATACAACGGGTTTCGATTGCCCGTGCGCTTATTAAAGACCCTCAAATCCTTTTACTAGACGATTGCCTATCGGCAGTGGACACGGACACAGAAGAAGAAATCTTAAGCCACCTAAAGTCCGTCACCAAAAACATAACCACCCTTATTGTCAGCCATCGCATTTCATCCTTAAAACATGCAGACCAGATCGTTGTTTTCGAAAATGGGAAAATAGTTCAACAAGGCCAACATGCTGATTTAATTGAGGTTGACGGATATTACAAAGATTTATTTGAAATTCAACAAGCCAACAGCTCCAAATAAGTTGGTATTCTTTTCATTTTTTAATAAAATTGCTTGATAACTTAAGTCGAGTTTAAACCAAATGCACGATTACGAAGAAGATAATATCGAAGAGATTTACTCAAAAATTCTCAGAGCTGGGAGAAGAACTTACTTTTTTGACGTAAGAGAAACCAAGGCTAGTGATTATTATTTGACCATTACTGAAAGTAAAAAATTCACAAACGAAGACGGATCGTATTATTACAAAAAACACAAAATCTATCTGTACAAGGAAGATTTTGAAAATTTTACAACCTACCTTCAAGATTCCATCTCGTTTATATTTGACAACAGAGGACACGAAGTCATCAGCGAAAGACATCAAAAAGATTATTCGCCCGACAACGTCAATTCTGAACAGGAGTAAGCTCAGACACTCCCCCTCCCCTTGATTAAAAAATAGCGGATTTAATTTTTTATGTTGGTAATATTTTGAACCTTTAGAAGTTCAAAAAAAAACCTTTAATGAAAAAATTAGTTTCTCTAGCTGCTCTGGTATTTTGCACATCAATTTTTGGTCAAGTATCGTTAGACTATTACTTAGACGCTGATCACCCTTACGATCAAAGCATTCCACAACCTAAAACCCTACTGGGGTATGAAGTAGGCACTTGGCATGTTTCTCATGATAAATTAGTAAACTATATGTACCAACTTGCTGAGCACTCTGATCGAATTCAGATTGAAAACCGAGGGAGTACTTATGAGGGGCGTCCCCTTTTACTATTAACCATTACCAGTCCCAAAAATCACAGTCGCCTTGAAGAAATTAAACAAAAGCACCAAGCCTTAACAGAAGCTGGAGCCGATCAAGTGGCACTGGAAGACCAACCTTTAGTGGTATATCAAGGCTTTTCCATTCATGGAAACGAACCCAGCGGAGCCAATTCAGGTTTGCTCCTTGCTTATCATCTTGCAGCAAGTAAAGCTCCAGAAACGCTAAAAATGCTGGATGAATTGGTTATTTTATTTGATCCCAGTTTTAATCCAGACGGATTACAACGCTTTGCCTATTGGGCCAATACCAATAAGAATCAAAACCTTACCGCCGATCCTAACGACAGAGAATACAATGAAGTTTGGCCCAGAGGACGGACCAATCACTACTGGTTCGATTTGAATCGAGATTGGCTCCCAGCCCAGCTTCCGGAATCGCAAGCCCGTATTAAAACGTTTAGCGAATGGCTACCCAATATTCTGACGGATCATCATGAAATGGGAACCAATTCCAGTTTCTTTTTTCAGCCGGGAATTCCCTCTAGAGTCAACCCATTAACCCCTGACATGAATCAAAAATTGACTCAAAAAATTGGAGAGTTTCATGTGGAAGCTTTTAATGAATTAGGCTCACTGTATTACTCTGAAGAAGATTATGATGATTTTTACTACGGTAAAGGGTCAACCTATCCCGACATCAATGGAGGGATCGGTGTCTTATTTGAACAAGCCAGTTCGAGGGGACATCTACAAGAAAGCGACAACGGATTGTTGAGTTTTCCGTTTACAATTCGGAATCAGCTTACCGCAGGATTTTCAACCCTAAAAGCAGCTACATCCCTTCGTCTTGAACTGCTGAATTATTTTAAAAGTTTTTATGCCGACATCAGATCTAATGCTGCCAAAAGCAAACAAAAAGCCATTGTTTTTAGCAGTGGAAAAGATCCTGTCAAAAGCTATCATTTTACAAAAATGCTTGAGCGTCATGAGATTAAAGTGCATCAATTGAAAGAAAGCCTGACTCGTAACGGCATACACTACACTCCTGAAAACAGCTATGTGATTCCGCTGGAACAAAAAAAGCATCAGTTGATTCAAGCCATGTTTAGCAAACAATCCACGTTTAGAGACAGTCTCTTTTACGACATCTCAGCGTGGACATTTCCCTATGCTTTTAACCTCAACCACAGCGTTGAGAGCAATTCTTCTTTGCTCGGAGCGCCCCTAGAAACACTTAGCCCTCCTGAGGGAAACGTACGCTCCAAAGCCTCTTACGCCTATTTGTTTGAAGCGCACAATTACAACACACCAAAAATGCTGAACTATTTGCTCCAAAATAATGTGCGTGTAAAGGTTGGATTGACCCCCTTTAGCCTGAACGGAAAACGATACGACTACGGAACCTATATGATACCCGTTAAAAATCAAGAGGTTACTGAGGAGGACTTATTTGCGATTCTTCAAGAGGGTGCAGCCGCCAGTCACCTCACGATTCACAGTACAAGTACGGGTTACACCGACGGTATAGATTTGGGCTCCAGAGATTTTACCACTGTTAAAAAACCAGAGATTGCACTTTTGGTGGGAGATGGAGTGAGTAGTTATGACGCCGGAGAGATTTGGCATCTCCTAGACACTCGTTACCAAATTTCCATGGTAAAGATTGATATTCGAAATCTTAGCAGAACGGATTTAAGTCGCTACACCCATTTTATTCTTCCGAATTTTTCTGGGTCAGGACTAAACAGCCAAGTGGATCAACTCAAAGAATTTGTCCGTGAAGGCGGTACTCTAATAGGATACCGAAATACTACCCGATGGCTGCAAAAAAACGATTTTATCAAATTGGATTTTTTAAGTCAAGAGCTGGTTGCTGAGGGAGTGAGTTTTGAAAATAAAGAATTGTTTCAAGGAGCCCAGCTCACAAGCGGTGCTATATTTAACACTAAACTAGACCGAAGTCATCCCATAAACTTTGGTTTTCAAAATGAAAATTTAGCGGTATTCAGAAACACCAATATATTCATCAAACCAGACAAGCAAAGCTATAACAACCCCATACAATACACAGCTAATCCGCTGTTAAGTGGATATATTTCAGAGGAAAATTTAGCCTTGTTAAAAAATACCGTTCCCTTTCAAGTGCAACGCCTGGGACGGGGTCGTGTAATCGCCTTGACAGACAACACCAATTTCAGAGCTTTCTGGTATGGAACCAATCGCATTCTTGCCAACGCGTTGTTTCTATCAGATAAAATGTAGTTTATAGGATTTGTTGTCCGTTAGGCAAATCCGATTCGGGAGCTAGTAAGATCACCTCCTCTTGATCTTTGGCTCCCAAAACAAGGCATTGGCTTTCAAAATGCGCAATTTTTTTGGGTTCAAGATTCACCACTGCAATGACTTGCTTTCCCAGCAGATCTTCCTTTTGATAGCGCTCTGTAATCTGAGCCGAGGAATTGAGTTTTCCTAAGGGACCAAAATCGATTTGAAGCTGATAAGCTGGTTTTTGGGCTTCGGGAAAATCCCGTACCTCCACTACGGTGCCAACTCGGATATCCAATTCTTCAAAAGCGGTAAAATCAATCATAAAGCTGTTTTGATAGCCGTAAAAATACTATTTTTATTCAGCATTTAAATCGAATTCTTATGGCACTTACGGAATCCTATATGCTTCCTTTAACCACTGAAGCACCTGCTTTTTCATTGTTGAATGTAGTTACTGGCCAAAATGAATCGCTGGAGCAACACCAAGGTGCTTCGGGCACTTTGATCGTTTTTATGTGTAATCACTGTCCCTATGTTGTCCATTTATTGGATGCTCTACTGGAGACTGCACAGCAATTTGCTACCCAAGGAGTCAATACCCTTGCCATTTCAAGCAACAGCAGCATCAGTCATCCGCAAGACGGACCTGAGCAGATGAAAAAGCTTGCCCTTGAAAAAAAGTTTGGCTTTCCTTACCTCTATGACGAAACTCAGGAAGTGGCTCATGCCTACAAGGCGGCTTGCACCCCAGACCTCTACCTGTTTGATGCAAAGTTAAGTCTATACTACAGAGGACGTTACGACGACTCAAGACCGGGAAATCAGCAACCCATTACAGGAAACGATTTACATCAAGCCTGCCAGTCTATGTTGAAGGGAGAACCCTTAACTACCCAGCAATACCCAAGCATGGGTTGTAATATTAAATGGTTTGAGGGCAATAGCCCGGAAGAACGCTCCTAAAAATCAACCAACTCTACGTCAAAAACAAGGGTGGCATCGGGAGGAATTACCCCTCCGGCTCCTTGAGCGCCATAGGCCAAATGACTAGGAATGACAAGTCGTGCACCGGCTCCTTTATTCAAAAGTAAAATTCCTTCGTCCCAGCCCGGAATCACCTGACCTACCCCTACGGTAAATTTTATAGGCTCCCCGCGTTGGTAAGAGGAATCAAAAACGGTTCCGTCTGTCAGCGTACCTTTGTAGTGTACAGCTACCTGAGCTCCCTTTGCAGGTTGGACTCCTGTACCCTCTTTTGTCATTTTGTAAAATAGGCCACTAGCCGTTTCTTCCATGCCTTCTGTAAGTCCTGCAAGTGCTTGTTTCGCCGCTGCTGCAGCTGCTTTTTTTCTTTCCTCGCCAGAGGAGATAAACGTTTCAAAGGCTGCATTAGCATCCCATTGCTCTGCTTCCGCACCGTGTCGTTCTATGGTTAAAGACTCAATAACATCTCCTTGAGCCACTTGATTTACCACCTCTTGACCTTCTACTACATAGCCAAAAACGGTATGCTTACCGTCAAGCCAATCCGTGGGTCCATGGGTGATAAAAAACTGACTCCCGTTGGTTGCAGGACCTGCATTGGCCATGGAAAGTGTTCCCGCCTTATTGTGTTTGAGCTCCGGGTGAAATTCGTCGTCAAATTGGTAGCCAGGTCCTCCCACTCCCGTACCTTGAGGACATCCTCCCTGAATCATAAAGTCTGGAATCACACGATGAAAAGTCAAGCCATCGTAGTAGGGCTCTCCTTCCTTTTTGTGTTCATTTTTTTGACTTCCTTCAGCTAAACTTACGAAATTCCCAACCGTACCGGGCGTCTCTTTATAGGTTAGCTCTAATACGATTGCACCTTTAGCGGTCTCAAATTTTGCGTAAATACCTTCCATAAAATGAATTTAAGTGGCAAAGATAAGAATCCCCTTCAGACCCGAAAGATTAATTGGCAATTTCACTCATGAACTTCATACGGTAAAGTCGAAGCTCTTCCTCCTCATAATCCCCTTCAAATTCTTCCAAGGCCTTTTCAATAGAATCTGATTCAGAGGCTATAAAATATTCGTACAGTTCTTCCAGTTGATCTTCGTCGAATAAATCTTCTAAATAGTAATCAATATTTAGTTTAGTCCCAGCAAATACGATGGTTTCCATTTGTGTGATTAAGGTTTCCATTTCCATCCCTTTGGCTGCTGCTATATCTTCTAAAGGAAGTTTTCGATCCACACTTTGAATTAAATACAATTTAAGAGAAGAATTGATTCCCGTACTTTTCACCACCAAATCGTCCGGTCTTAAAATTTGATTTTCTTCAATATACTTTTGGATAAGGTCGAGAAATTTTTTCCCATATCGTTTTGCTTTTCCTTCTCCTACACCATTGATATTGACCAATTCTTCCTCGCTAATGGGGTATTTCAGACACATATCCTCCAAGGAGTATTCTTGAAAAACAGCATAAGGAGGAACTTCTCCAGCTGCAGCCACCTCTTTTCTCAAGCTCAACAAAAGCTTCATTAAGGTAGCGTCTATCCCTTTTGAGGAATGTTTTACTTGGGGTTGGCTATTCAAGGTGTTGTATTTATGATCCTCGGTCATCATAAAAGGGGTTGGAGCGTCTAAAAACTGCTTGCCTTTTTTGGTGAGACGAATTACTCCGTAGGTTTCGATTTCTTTGGCTAAAAAGCCGGCAACCAAACTTTGTCGAATCAGTGCCATCCAATAAAACTTGTCCTGCTGCTTTCCACCACCAAAAATGGGTAAGTTGTTGATTTTATGCGAGCTTATCAAGGCGTTTGATTCTCCAAGTAAGGTCTTTACAATTTCCTTGGCTTTAAATTTTTCCTTGGTTTCTCGAATGACTTGCAACAGGAGTTCCAATTCTTGTTGCGCCTCAACTTGCTTTTTAGGATGGCGCATGTTGTCATCCATATCCCCACCCTCTCCGGTCTCATTATCAAAGGTTTCCCCAAAATAATGTAAAATAAATTTTCTTCGAGACATCGAAGTTTCGGCATAAGCAACCATATCAGCCAGTAATGCCATACCTATTTCCTGTTCAGCCAAAGGCTTGCCCGACATAAACTTTTCTAACTTTTCAATATCCTTGTAGGCGTAAAAAGCCAAACAATGGCCTTCTCCTCCATCTCGACCGGCTCTTCCTGTTTCTTGATAATAACTCTCAATACTTTTGGGTATGTCATGGTGAATTACAAAACGTACATCGGGTTTGTCTATCCCCATACCAAAGGCAATGGTAGCCACAATAATATCGCATTCGTCTTTAAGAAAACGATCTTGGTGGCTTACGCGAGATTTCGCGTCCAAGCCCGCATGATAAGGCAAGGCATTTATCCCATTCACCTGAAGTGTTTGAGCTAATTCCTCCACGCGTTTTCGTGAAAGACAATAAATAATCCCTGATTTGTTGGGATTTTGCTTGACAAAGCGAATGATATCTGAATCTACTTGTGCCGTTTTGGGACGCACTTCATAGTAAAGGTTCGGTCGGTTGAATGAGGCTTTAAAAACTTGTGCTCCAGTGATGCGCAAATTTTTCATAATGTCCTCTTGCACTTTTGGAGTTGCCGTAGCGGTAAGGGCTATGATAGGAACCCGTTGATTAAACTGTTCCAAAATAATCCGTAAGTTTCTGTATTCTGGTCTGAAATCATGACCCCATTCTGAGATGCAATGGGCTTCGTCTATAGCCAAAAAAGAGATTTTAATCGATTTAAAAAAATCTATATTTTCCTGCTTTGACAAGGACTCTGGTGCCACATATAGCAATTTGGTAATGCCGGCTCGTATATCGCTTTTCACTTGAGCTACAGCCGTTTTATTCAAAGAGGAATTGAGGACATGCGCTACACCGTCCTGAGAGGAAATCCCCCGTATGGTGTCCACCTGATCTTTCATTAAAGCAATTAAAGGCGAGACTACGATAGAGGTGCCGTCTTGAATCAAGGCTGGGAGTTGGTAACAGAGGGATTTTCCTCCACCTGTAGGCATGATCACAAAACTGTCCTTTTGAGCCAATACATTTTGGACCACCGATTCTTGTAAACCTTTGAACGATGAAAAGCCGAAATAGGCTTTCAGCTTGCTTTTTATCTCATCCGGATTCATTAAATATGGTGTGAGTTAACTTTCTTATTCACTACAATATACTACAATTTTGAGTGCAATTCAAAAAAACGATCGCTTGAAAGTTATTTTTTTTGGTCGGAAAAGTTTGAACTAAAAAAACAAACTTCCCATTTGTTTTTGATATTTTTGTGCTTCTTCGTTTGAAGGTAAATAGCTTGCATATGAGTACAAATTCGTCCAAGGATGAAATGTCGTTTTTAGATCATCTGGAAGAATTGCGTTGGCATTTAATCCGATCGGTCTTAGCCATTGTTATTGTAGCAACGGTTGCCTTTATTTTTAAAGATTTCATTTTCGATGTATTGCTCTTTGGTCCTAAGAATAAAGACTTTATTACCTATCGTTGGTTTTGTTCTTTATCTCAAAGCCTAGGTCAAGGCAGTGATTTTTGTATTGAAGAATTGCCTTTTAGAATCCAGAGTAGAACGGTGGCGGGTCAATTTTCTGCCCATTTATGGACCTCGGTACTGGCGGGCTTCATAGTTTCTTTTCCCTATGTGATTTATGAATTTTGGAAATTCATCAGTCCGGGATTGTATGAAAAAGAACGAAAAAATGCCCGTGGGTTTATTTTCATTGCCTCCCTTCTCTTTTTTATAGGAGTGCTTTTTGGTTACTATATCGTAACTCCGCTGTCCATTAACTTTTTAGGAAATTATTCGGTCAGTAGTGAGATTTTTAACGACTTTGATTTAAGCAGCTATATCGGCTTATTAAGAGCTTCTGTGCTTGCTTCTGGGATAATTTTTGAATTGCCAATCATCATTTATTTCTTAACCCGTATCGGGATCGTAACCCCTGAATTTTTACGAAAAAACAGAAAAATATCATTGGTATTGGTCTTGAGTTTGTCTGCCATAATCACGCCTCCAGATATAGCCAGTCAGATTATTGTGAGTATTCCCATACTCATCTTGTATGAAGTGAGTATACTTATTGCTAAATTGGTTACTCGTGGTCAAAACAAAGCACTTCAAAATGTCTAATCCCGTTCAAGAATTTAACGACTACAGAAGCCGAATGAACCAGGAACTGCTCGCTGAGGCTTCTACTACGCTGAAACGAATTTTTAATCTGGATCAAAGCGCCTACCAAAAAGGAGCGCTGGATGAGGCCACCAAAGAGCTTTTAGGTCTTGTAGCTTCTACCGTTTTGCGCTGTGACGATTGCATTAAATACCACTTGGAACGCTGTTATGAAGAAAAGTTGACCAAAAAAGCGGTGATGGAAGCTTTGGAAATTGCTACCGTTGTAGGAGGAAGTATCGTAATTCCCCACCTGAGAAGGGCTTACGAATACTGGGAACAAATCGAACAAAACACCCCCGCCCTATCATGAAATTAAAAGCATTAACCATAGAAAAAGTCTA
>JALQVM010000004.1:0-240 GCA_023263685.1 Flavobacteriaceae bacterium
GACCTAACTCTGGTGGAAATCCAGCTGGAGAAATAGGTGAGTCTATAAATTCAAATTTTGGTTCATTCGAAAATTTTAAAGATGAGTTCAGTAAAGCGGCTGCTACAAGATTTGGTTCAGGATGGGCATGGTTATGTGCTCATGCTGATGGTAAACTTGAGATATGCTCTACTGCAAATCAGGACAATCCTTTAATGCCAAATGGGTGTGGAGGTGTTCCTATTTTATGTCTTGATGTAT
>JALQVM010000004.1:250-33564 GCA_023263685.1 Flavobacteriaceae bacterium
CATATTATTTAAATTATCAAAACAGGAGACCTGATTATATAAATGCATTCTTTAATGTAATTAATTGGGAAGAGGTGAATAAAAAGTATTTACAATAAAAAAAGGGGAAGAATCCCCTTTTTTGCCCCAAATCTTACCATGAACTTAACCTACTTATGTTCTGGTTTTGTAAAGATGCTTTTTCTTTAAACTCAGTATTAAATAAGTCGATAAAAAGCAGATTTTATAGACGATGTGTTCAATAGGCTCTTTGGTTGTTCTTTTCAACAAAATTGATAAACGCTTGATTTACCACCCTGCATCCTCCCGGAGTTGGGTAATTCCCGGTAAAATACCAATCTCCTAAATTTTTAGGACAAGATTCATGGAGCCCTTCAACCGTTTGGAAAATTACTTCAACCTCAGCTTGTATGTGGTCATTTTTTAACAAGTCCGAAATCTTATTTGAAATTTGTTGATCGGTGTAAGCAGCATATATTTCCTTGACGTAATTCGGTGGGGCGTATTCTTTATTTTCAATACTTAATTGGCATTTTTTATACACCCGTTGAATTACCTCATCATAGGTTCCATCGTCTTGAAGCAAAGAAAGTGCCGCTCTAAAAGCAATGAATTCTTCCAGCTTTGCCATGTCAATACCATAGCAATCTGGATACCTGATTTGAGGTGCGCTGGATACGACAACAATTTTTTTTGGTCCCAACCGATCCAACATCCTCAAGATACTTTTTTGTAAAGTGGTCCCCCGTACGATACTGTCATCGATTATCACAAGATTATCTGAGGCCTTAACCACCCCGTAGGTGATATCGTATACATGAGCTACCAAATCGTCTCGGTCGCTGTCTTCGGTAATAAAGGTTCGTAGTTTGGCGTCTTTAATTGCTATTTTTTCAATTCTTGGTTTGAGGTCTAAGAGCTTAGATAAAGCGTCTTTATCAAGTTGTTCGGATTTAAATAATTCTTGGCGAAGTGTTTTGCGTACGTGGTCTTGGACCGCTCCAATGAGACCGTAAAAGGAGGTTTCGGCCGTATTGGGAATAAATGAAAACACACTGTTTTCGAGGTCTCCCCCGATCGCTTTGTGAACCAAAGGGAATAGGGCTTTTCCCAGATCTTTTCGTTCTTGATAAATCTCGGCATCCCCTCCTCTTGAAAAATAAATTCGTTCGAAAGAGCAGGCTCTTTTTTCTTGGGGTTCTATGATTTGGTTGATGGAGGTTCCTCCGTTCTTTTTGGTGATTAAAGCGTGACCGGGTTCCAATTCTTGCACTTGATCGTAAGCTACATTGAATACCGTTTGAATCACAGGACGTTCAGAAGCCACCACCACGATTTCCTCATCGGAATAATAGTATACAGGTCGTATTCCTACAGGATCTCTAATAACAAAAGAATCGCCATGACCCAATAAGCCAGCCATAGCATAGCCACCATCCCAGTTTTTCGATGCCTTTCTCAATATCTTTGAAATCTTTAATCGTTCCGCGATTAAAGGAGAGGCTTCTTTTTTGGTATAGCCTTCTTTTTTTAGGTTTTTATAAATTTTAGCCACCGCATCGTCTAAGAAGTGTCCTATTTTTTCCATCACGGTAATGGTATCGGCTTTTTCTTTGGGATGTTGTCCTAAATCGACCAGGTTGTCGAACAATTCATTTACATTGGTAAGGTTAAAATTTCCCGCAACAATCAAATTTCTGTGCATCCAGTTGTTCTGACGCAAGAAAGGGTGTACACTTTCAATATTATTTTTTCCAAAAGTACCGTAGCGCACATGGCCCAACATCAGCTCACCCAAGTAAGGAACTTTTCCCTTGAGTTCTTCTGGGTTAGAAGCCCTAGTGGGGTCCTCGTCTAGTTCCTTTTGAATACGGGTATTGATGGTTTTAAAAATTTTTTGAATGGGCTGTTGGTCTGCAGAGCGCACACGGCTGATGTAGCGCTGTCCGGGAGACATATCGAATTTGATACTCGCAAATCCAGCACCGTCTTGACCTCTGTTGTGTTGCTTTTCCATCAATAAATACATTTTATTGATTCCGTAAAACGTACTACCGTATTTTTCTTTGTAAAAGGATAGCGGTTTTTTTAATTGCAACAGGGCAATTCCACATTCGTGCTTGATTGCATCACTCATCGGATTGTTATGTTAGTTCTATATCAAATTCTGTCAATGATTTAAAGGCTTGTATTCTTTGAGCCAACTGTAGAAAAGTCATTTTTTCCAAGGCGGTGGTTCCAAATTCTTGAACGGTAAATGATGCCATAGCAGATCCCACGATTACTGCGGTCTTCATTTCTTCAAAATTAATTTTTTTTCGTTGAACCAAATAGGCCGTAAATCCCCCGATGAAACTGTCTCCTGCTCCAGTCGGATCAAATACTTCCTCCAAAGGAAGTCCGGGGGCACAGAAAATATTACTGCCGTGGAACAACAGTGCTCCATGTTCTCCTTTTTTAATGACAACGTATTTGGGGCCCATGGCTTGAAGGTCTTTGGCTGCTTCTACCAAAGAATGCTTTTGGGTTAGTTGTCTCGCTTCCTCATCATTGATCGAAATCACGTCCACCTTGGCGATGAGTTCATCCAATTTGTCCCGGTAACTCTCGATCCAAAAGTTCATCGTGTCCATTACGATCAGGTCGGGTTGTTGTTTCATTTGAGCCAATACCTTCAGCTGAATATTGGGATCTAAATTGCCCAACAAAACCATACGGGCATCTCTGAATTTTTCAGGTACTTTGGGTTCAAATTTTGTCAGTACGTTCAATTGGGTCTCCAAGGTAGTCCTTGTATTGAGGTCGTTGTGGTATTTTCCACTCCAAAAAAACGTCTTTTCTTCCTGGAGTTGCTCGACTCCTTCTAGGTCTAGCTTTTTCTCTTTTAAAAGCGTTAAATGTTTTTCTTCAAAATCACCCCCGAGTATGGAAATCAAACCGCACTGTGAAGTAAAATGGGATGCAGCTAGTCCTATGTATGTGGCACAACCCCCAAGAATTTTTCCCGTTTTTCCGAAAGGGGTTTCAATCGCGTCATAAGCAATTGTGCCTAGGACTAATAGTTTGTTGTTCATGTTACAAAAATAAAAAACTCTTTATGCCTATTAGGGATTATTACCAACATTTATCAAGTAAATAATTAAAAGTAACGGGTCACTGAGATTTTTCCTTTTCCATCTGCTCAAAATAAAGATCGGGAATGAGGGTTTTTCCTTTAGCTGCCTGAACTGCTAGTTGGTCGCATCGTTCATTTTGAGGATGCAGATTGTGTCCTTTGATCCACTGAAAGTGAACGTTGTGTTTTCTGTAAATGTTTAAAAATCGCTTCCACAGGTCTGGGTTTTTTTTATCCTTAAAATTTTTTTTCTCCCAACTAAAAACCCATTTTTTTTCCACCGCATCCACTACATATTTAGAATCCGAATAAACCACGATTTCTAGGGGTGCTTTTTTTAGCGTTTCCAAGCCCACAATTACCGCCAATAGTTCCATTCTGTTGTTGGTCGTTCGGACAAATCCTTGAGAACATTCTTTGACATAGGACTTCCCTACCCATTCGAGAATAATTCCATAGCCCCCCGGTCCCGGATTCCCCAAAGACGATCCATCGGTATAGAGGTTTACTGCTGCGGACTTCATTCAGCCTTAATCTTTAGTAGCTGTGCAATAACTTCGGGAAAGTGACGGTGCTCCAACTGGTGAACCTTTTCTGCAATAGCAGCTGCTTCATCTTGAGGGGAAATCGCAACCTTGGCTTGGAAAATAACAGCGCCTTCATCATACTGTTCATTGACATAATGAATGGTAATGCCGGTCTCTTGATCTCCATTTGCCCTGACCGCTCGGTGAACATGCTCACCGTACATCCCTTTGCCCCCATAGTTAGGTAAAAGGGCTGGATGTATGTTAATTATTTTTTTGGGAAACGCCTTTACCCAATCTGCTCCCATTTTCCATAAAAACCCCGCTAAAACAATCAAATCTGGGTTGCTGTTTTTCACTTGGGCTAAAAGCGTCCCATCTGTAAAGCTGCTTTTATCAAAAACCTCCGCTTCTATTCCAAACGGTTTGACTCGATTGATGACGCCAGCGGTGGCTTTATTTGTTAAAACTGCCTGTACCGTAACCGTCGCATCTTGTTCAAAAAAGCGGCATATTTGCTCTACATTTGAACCGTTCCCTGAAGCGAATAAAACAATTCTTTTGTTCATTAATTATGGGTTAATCCGCAGTAAATATAAGACATTAGACTCCTAGGAGGGTGGTATAAATAAAATTTGAGTTGAATATTCAAGTCCTATTAAGCGTAATCTTGCAAAGTTTTATATTTTTGCTGAAGATAATTTAACTAAACTAAATCATGTCAGACATTTCCTCAAGAGTAAAAGCCATCATAGTTGATAAACTAGGTGTTGACGAAAACGAAGTAGTTGCTGAAGCAAGTTTTACCAATGACTTAGGAGCAGACTCACTGGATACCGTTGAGTTAATCATGGAATTCGAAAAAGAATTTGATATCCAGATTCCAGACGACCAAGCAGAAAACATTGCAACGGTTGGCCAAGCAATCCAATTTATTGAACAAGCTGACTAATTAAGATTTATGGAGCCAAGACGTGTAGTAGTTACCGGATTGGGAGCCCTTACACCAATTGGTAATACCCTCTCAGCTTATTGGGAGGGTTTACTTTCTGGTACAAGTGGTGCTGCTCCAATTACTTATTTTGACCCTGAAAAGTTCAAAACTCAATTCGCTTGCGAATTAAAGAACTTTGACCCACTAGACCATTTTGACCGTAAAGAGGCGCGTAAATACGATCGCTTTGCGCAATACGCCTTGGTTACTGTGGCTGAAGCCCTAGAAGACGCTGCCCTTCTCCTAGAAAAAGTAGATAAGGACCGAGTAGGTGTGATCTGGGGTGCCGGCATTGGAGGGTTGGAAACCTTTCAAAACGAAGTGTTGAATTTTGCAGCTGCAGATGAGACGCCTAGATTCAATCCCTTCTTTATCCCTAAAATGATTGCGGATATCGCCCCGGGTTTGATTTCGATTAAATACGGGTTTAGAGGTCCCAATTTTGCGACCGTTTCTGCCTGTGCCTCGGCTTCAAACGCCATGATAGATGCGCTGAATTACATACGTTTGGGTTATGCAGATGTCATGATTACAGGAGGCTCAGAAGCTGCTGTAACCAAAGCAGGAATTGGCGGCTTTAATGCCATGCATGCCCTGTCAAAAAGAAATGACGATCCTAAAACAGCCTCCAGACCTTTTGATAAGGATCGGGATGGTTTTGTATTAGGGGAAGGCTCAGGGGCCTTAATTTTAGAATCTTACGAACATGCCGTCGCTCGGGGGGCAACGATTTACGCTGAGCTCGCTGGTGGTGGTCTATCTGCAGACGCACACCATATGACCGCTCCCCATCCCGAAGGACTAGGAGCCACCAAAGTAATGGAAAATTGCTTGCGAGATGCAAAACTTAAACCCGAAGAGGTGGACATCATCAATATGCATGGTACCTCTACTCCTCTTGGGGATATTGCCGAATCAAATGCAATTGTTCAAGTGTTTAAAGAGCATACCTACAGCATGAACATCAACTCCACCAAATCCATGACAGGCCACTTGTTAGGTGCAGCGGGAGCGGTTGAAGCTATAGCCTCCATAATGGCTATCAAACATCATATAGTACCCCCTACCATCAACCACCAAACCCCGGATGAAGGAATCGACCAAAAAATTAATTTTACCTTCAACCAACCGCAAAAGCGAACGGTAAACGTTGCGCTCTCCAATACCTTTGGTTTCGGAGGACACAACGCCTGTGTGGTGTTCAAAAAAATCCCTTAAATTAGGGTTGTGAAATTTTTAAAATACATACAAAATTCCCGAATGGAAACATCCGGGAATTTTTTTGTGGCACTTCAACAAAAACTTAAAATTAAACCCCAAAACAAAAGGGTATATAAAGAAGCTTTTACCCACAGCTCCGTCAATCAAAAAACAGCTGCAGGATATCCTCTAAATTTTGAGCGACTGGAATACCTTGGCGATGCCATACTCAACTCCATCATTGCAGAATTTCTTTACCATTATTTTCCAAATGCCAAAGAAGGTTCATTGACCAAACTGCGGGCTAAAATCGTGAGCCGATCTAAACTTAACGAAATCGGAAAAGAATTGGAACTTTACAGCATTGCCGAAATTTCAAACCACCACAATGCTTTTGGCGACAACATTCATGGGAATCTACTCGAATCTCTTATAGGAGCGCTATTTATAGATAAAGGCTACGACAAAACCAAACGCTACGTAATGGATACGATCATTATGCCTTTTATCCCGATCGAAAGTTTAGACAGTTTGATCTTGAGTTATAAAGCACTGTTGATTGAATGGGGGCAAAAAAATAAAACCCCTGTTGCGTTTGAAACCAATCAAGATAAAGGGTTGGATCCGAATGTCAACTATTCGTGTCAGATACATTACCAAAAGAAATGCATCGCCAAAGCCAAGTCCTCTTCCAAGAAAAAAGCAGAAGAAAAAGCAGCTAAAATTGCAGTACGTGCCTTAAAAATAAATCCCAAGGTAGAATGAAATTAAATGCTAAAAGACACCTACTTGCCTTTGAGGAAGAGGATGTGGAAGAACATCTACTCGCAGTACACACAGCGCTTGAAGGCTTTCAGATTGCTTACTACCTCAACAAACATACAGCAGCTTCGTTTAAACGTCAAGACGATATTACCTTAAACAACAAGGGAATATTTTTTTCATTATTTGAATGGGAAAATCCACTTTTGGATGAAAATACGGCCCTTTTTTCAAATAAATTTCTCCATGAAAAAGTCCAAGAAAACACAAATATTGGTGCTTTATTTGACCTTCCTCTAAGAAATGAAGTATCTTTATTTCCTGAATTTAAACAAGTCGATTTTTTTATAAAATCCAACCATTTGGAAACTATACAATTACTTTCCAAACAGATGAATTCTTGGAAGGCCATTACTATGGCTTATGTAGTTCCTTCCGAAAAAATTAAAAATCGACTGCACTTAATATTTGATTAATGAACGTTATCAAAAAAACAAAAATTGTTGCAACCCTTGGTCCAGCAACCGCTTCAGAAGAAGTTATTGAAAAAATGATTTTGGCTGGAGTCAATGTCTTTAGGATCAATTTTTCTCATGCCGATTATACCGATGTAAGCGAACGCATTCAGATGATTCGAAGGGTAGATGAAAAACTGAATACCAATACCGCCATTTTGGGCGATTTGCAAGGACCCAAACTTAGGGTAGGTAAAATTGAAGAAGGAGCAGTAGTCAAACCCGGAGATCGGGTGGTTTTTTCTACGGATGCACCTTTTGTAGGAAATGCTGAGAAAGCCTATATGAATTACCAAAACTTTCCCAAGGATGTAACCCAAGGGGAACGCATACTTTTAGACGATGGTAAACTCATTTTTGAAGTAAGTGCTACAAATAAGAAAAATGAGGTCGAGGCAATTGTAGTACAAGGAGGACCCTTTAAATCAAATAAAGGTGTAAACCTTCCCAATACGAATATTTCTCTTCCTGCTTTGACCGAAAAAGATATAGAAGACGCTAAATTTATTTTTACACAAGACGTCGATTGGATTGCGCTTTCTTTTGTTCGCTTTAGTCAAGATCTTATTGATCTAAAAGAACTGATGGCAGCCCATACGGATCGAAAAATTCCGATCATATCCAAGATAGAAAAACCAGAAGCTATTGAGAATATTGATAAAATCATTGCATACAGTGATGGACTTATGGTAGCACGTGGTGATCTTGGAGTTGAAGTTCCAGCTGAAGAAGTACCACTCATACAAAAGCGACTGGTGCTTTTGGCCAAAACCGCTCGTATTCCAATTATCATCGCAACGCAGATGATGGAAACCATGATCGATAGTTTGACCCCCACACGGGCCGAGGTTAATGATGTTGCAAATTCGGTGATGGACGGTGCCGATGCGGTAATGCTTTCAGGAGAAACCTCTGTGGGAAAATACCCTGTAGAGGTTATCCACACCATGTCGAGTATCCTTACCGCGGTGGAAAATTCTGAATTGATTGAAGTTCCCCATACCCCACCCACCATTCGTACCAAGCGATTCATTACAAAATCCATTTGCTACCATGCGGCTCATTTGGCCAATGATATCGAAGCTAAAGCAATTTGTACCTTAACAAACAGCGGTTATACAGCCTATCAAATTTCAGCATGGAGACCGCAAGCCCATGTTTTGGTCTATACCTCAAACCGAAACATTCTCAATCAGTTGAACCTGCTTTGGGGGGTTAAAGCGTTTTACTACAGCAACCTCAACAGCACCGACAAAACGGTTGAAGAAATCAATCAAATCGCGTTTGAAAAAGGCTATGTAGAAAAAGAAGACATGCTGGTAAACCTCACTGCAATGCCCATTGAATCAAAAGGGATGGTCAATACTCTCCGTGTTTCAGTAATCTAAAACGGAAGGCTCAATTGTTCCCATTTGGGAATCTTTTTAAGAGAGGGTTCTTTGGTTTTTTTTGTGTTTAAGTTGGACAAAGACAGCCCTATCAAGCGAACGGAGTTTTGTAATTTTTCTTGATACAATAACTTTATGGCTTCTTCAAGAATGAGCTCGTAGGTCGCGATATAGAACTTGCCTGTCTTACTTCTAGTCTGTTGCACAAAATCACTGTATTTTATTTTTAGGGTTAGGGTTTTTCCAGCCAGGCTGTTTTTTTTCACTCGTTGGGCTAAAGAATGTGCCAATTCTTTTAGCTTGTCTTCCAAAAACAATTCACTGCTTAGATTTGAACTGAAGGTACGTTCTATGCCTACTGATTTTGGAGTTCGGTGGGGCTTCACGGGGCTGTTATGTATTCCCCGAACTACATTGTAATAATAGGCACCCGATTTTCCAAAATGAGCATGTAAAAAAGAGAGCGAATGGGCTTTTAAATCTTTGCCCGTGTAGATCCCCAAATGGTACATTTTGAGTTTGGTTTTTTGTCCTATACCGTGAAATTTTTTAACGTCTAAAGACTCTAAAAAGGGGATAATTTCTTCAGGAGGAAGGGTTTTTTGGCCGTCGGGTTTATTCCAATCGCTGGCAATTTTAGCTAAAAATTTATTTGTCGAAATTCCAGCGGAGGCCGTTAGCTGGGTTTTTGCTTTGATTTTTTTACGAATTTCTTCAGCGATGAGTGTCGCAGAAGGATAATCTGAAACATCTAAATAGGCTTCATCCAAAGAGAGCGGCTCAACTAAGGGAGTATACTCTAAAAATAGCGCTCGTATGGTTTCGGATAGTTCTTTATAACGTTCAAATCTGGCTTTGGCAAAAATTAAATGGGGGCACAATTCTTTTGCTCTTCTCCCGTTCATTGCACTTCTGACACCGAACTTACGCGCCTCATAACTGGCTGCAGCTACTACTCCTCTTTCACTACCCCCCCCTACAGCTAGGGGCTTTCCTCGCCATTGAGGATGGTCTAATTGCTCTACCGAAGCAAAAAAAGCATCCATATCGATATGAATAATTTTCCGTGAATTGAATGTGCTTTCCTGTTCCGACATGGAAACGTTTTTAAGGGTCAATTCGAATCAGCAGCCTTAAATTCATAGGCCTTTTCTACCCGACATATTTTAAGTTCAAATTGAGCATAGGCATGGGCTTTACCGTATTGCTGTGCCAAAACATGCTTGCTGTTTTCTTTCCATTGCCGTATCGCCTTTTTGCTTTCCCAATAGCTTATCGTCACTCCTTTGCCTGAAGCTTCTCGATAACTTTCCATACCCAAAAACCCAGGACTATGTTGAATTTCATCCTGCATTTGTTTTGAAAATTCATGGTAGATGGGATCGGTTTGATCCTTCAAGCTACTTGAAAAAATTACGGCAAAATAATTTGGCTTCACTCGTCCTGAAATATTTTTACAGTCAATGTGCCTTCTGAATCCATATGGGCTCTGTACATTCCGGGAGTATTCATTTCCATGGCTATATTTCCTCGGTTGTCAATACCGACAATTCCTCCGTCACCTCCCAAAGCAGCCACCTTTTCATGAATCACGATTCTTGAGGCCTCTTGTATAGAAAGCCCTTTGTATTCCATAAGGGCAGAAATATCATGCGCCACGACCGAGCGGATAAAATATTCCCCCCATCCAGTTGCTGAAATGGCACAAGTAGCATTATTTGCATAGGTTCCCGCCCCAATGATGGGTGCATCTCCTATTCGATTCCATTTTTTGTTGGTCATGCCACCAGTGGATGTGCCAGCAGCGAGATTGCCCTTGGCATCCAAAGCAACACAACCTACCGTTCCGTAGCGCTGATTTCTCAGATAAAGGGATGTTTGAGCGGAGCTTAGTGTTTGTTCTTCCGCTTCTTTAACCCGTTTGAGAGAATTGATTCTCCGTTCGGTAAAAAAATACGAGGGCTCTACAATTTCGAGTCCCTGTTCACTTGCAAATTGATCTGCCCCTTGTCCAGAAAGCATGACGTGGGGAGAGTTTTCCATCACTTTGATGGCGGCCGAAATGGGGTGCTTTACCTTTTTAACCCCAGAAATCGCACCGGCATCCAGTGTCGCCCCATTCATAAACGAAGCATCCAATTCTATGGTTTCATCTGCCGTGAGCACTGCTCCCTTTCCCGCATTAAAAAGCGGTGAGTCTTCCATGACATGAATGGTTTTTTCTACAGCTTCTTGACTGCTGGCTCCATTTTTCAATAGGGTATAGCCTACTCGAATGGCCTCTGCCAGGGTCTCGCGATAAGCCGCTTCTATTTCTGGGGTCATATTTTCACGTAAAATAGTGCCCGCGCCTCCATGAATAACAATTCCAATGGGGGGTGAGGCTGAATTTTTTTGTTCGGGAGCAGGGGAACATGCCGTTAACAACAAAAAGGAAGCGAATATTCCAAAGATTCTAGGTCTCATCTTTTTTCATTAAAGTTAAGTTTTTCTTCCGTTGCAGTAAAATGAAAATTCTCCTGCCACCATTGCTTAAAATAAAGTACTTTTACAAAAAAAAGTATGTATCCTATCCTTAAAACGGTTCATTCTTATTGGGCCTTTATTACGCTTATCGTATTGATTTTAGCCCTAATAAATGCCTTTATGGGTAAATCAAAAGGGCGTGATTTTGGCGCTAAAGATTTGCGCATCAGTTTATTCGGACTGATTTTTTCTCATATCCAATTGCTTATCGGATTGATTTTATATTTTATTTCTCCCTGGTTTGAACAGTGGGGTGAACTGGGAATGGGAGTGATGAAAGATCCTCAACTTCGACTGTATTTAGTAGAGCATCTCGTAACCAATATTATTGCCATTACGCTGATCACTATGGGATGGTCTATGCACAAAAGACAAACGGACTCTTCCAAGAAATTTTTGAGAATAGGATTGTTTTACACCCTTGGATTGCTTCTTTTATTGAGTAGAATTCCCTGGGATTCTTGGCTCTAAACCCCTCCTCTTTTGATTTTTACTGCCCCTAGTTCCTCCCCCACTTCTACTAATACCCTTGCTGTAATTGGGAGTGGCAGTTGGGCTACTGCTTTGGTTAAAATACTTACAGACCACGGAAATCATGTGGATTGGTATGTAAGAAAATAAGCCGATATATCTCACATTAAGACATATCTTCAAAATCCAAACTACCTCAAAGGAGTTAAATTTCAGCCCGAAAGCATTACCCCCTCCCGTGATCTAAATACGGTGATTTCAAAAAACAAATGGATCATACTTGCCCTTCCTTCTGCCTTTTTAGAAGCAACCTTGGAACAACTAACTTTTTCTTTAGATAATAAAATTATTGTGTCTGGAGTAAAGGGGCTATTGCCCAAAACAAAGAGCCTGGTTGGGGATTATGTAAAAGACTATTTTAAGGTACCGCCCGCACAGTTTGTGGTGATTTCGGGTCCCTGCCATGCTGAGGAAATTGCCATAAATCACCTCTCTTTTTTGACCTTAGGCTGCAGCGATATAAAAACCGCAACGGCTTTAAAAAGCAAAATGAGTACTCCTTATCTCTCAATTAGCATTTCTAAAGACGTTGTGGGAATAGAGCTGGCAGCTATTTTAAAAAACATGTATGCCTTAGTGGCGGGTATTGCAACAGGACTTGCGTACGGAGACAATTTTCAAAGTGTACTTCTCAGTAATTCAATTGAGGAAATGAAGGCTTTTTTAAACCAACGCAATCCTACGAAAAGAAACCTCAACTCTAGCGTGTATTTAGGTGACTTAATCGTTACCGCATATTCGGAACACAGCAGAAACAGACGACTGGGTGAACTTATAGGTAAAGGACATACTGTAGAAAAAGCCCTTGAAAAAATGAACATGATTGCTGAGGGATATTATGCCTCCAAAAATTTTGCGGTACTTAAAGCCGAGTGTAGTGTAGAAACTCCAATAATGGACAGTCTTTATGAAATTTTATTTAAAGGAAAATCTGCAGCAAAAACGATGCAACAACTCGTCCAAAAACTACACTAAAGAGTCGCTTTAAATTGCTTGAGAAAGCGGATATCATTTTCAAAAAAGAGACGGATGTCACTGATCTGATAAAGGAGCATCGCAATACGCTCAATGCCCATCCCAAATGCATAGCCCGAATATTCTTCTGGATCAATGCCACAATTTTTTAAAACGTTGGGGTCAACCATCCCACAGCCCATAATCTCCAACCAACCGGTTCCCTTAGTAATTCTGTAATCTGTTTCGGTTTCCAATCCCCAATAGATATCAACCTCTGCACTGGGTTCGGTAAACGGAAAATAAGAAGGCCGTAAACGGATTTTAGAATTTCCAAACAGCGCATTGGTAAAGTACTTCAACGTTTGTATTAAATCAGTAAACGATACCTCTTTTGCAATATACAAGCCTTCAATTTGATGAAAAATACAGTGGGACCGTGCAGATATGGCTTCATTTCTAAATACCCGCCCCGGAGAAATGGTCCGTATAGGAGGCTGATTTTTTTCCATATAGCGCACTTGAACTGAAGACGTATGGGTGCGGAGCAGGATGTCCGGATCTGTTTGAATAAAAAAAGTATCCTGCATGTCACGGGCAGGGTGATGTTCAGGAAGGTTTAATGCGGTAAAATTATGCCAATCGTCTTCGATCTCAGGTCCTTCAGAAATGGTGAACCCGATTTGAGTAAAAATATCGATGATTCTGTTTTTAACAACCGCAAGGGGATGACGATTCCCGGTTTCGATGGGGAAGGGAGTTCTACTTGGATCGTTAATTTTAGTATTCTTGGCTGAGGATGTTAACTGAGATTGAAGGCTGTTTACTTTTTCATTCACGGCTGTTTTCAGCGTATTGAGTTCTTGTCCGTAGGCTTTTTTTTCTTCATTAGGAACGGTCCTAAAGGCCGCAAACAATTCGTTGAGAATTCCTTTTTTCCCTGCGTACTTGACTCTGAAATTTTCAATAGCCTCTGCCTCATGACTCGAAAATGCGGCTACTTCTTTTAAATGTTTTTGGACCTCTTCAATCATAGTGCAAAAATAAGGTAGTTTTAGGAAATGACCCCTTGTCGGACAAAGTAATCTACTATGGCTGTTTTTACAAAGATACTTTGCTCCCCTGGTTTTAAATTCGGTAGCGGTTCTACCAATTCAAAATGCGGCCAGCCTTGATCGTCATAAAAATCGAACCGATAATGACCGAAAGGCTCAAGTATGGTGCATAATCCAACGTGAATGAGGTTCACATTGTCTTCTTTCTTGAAGCGCTCATGTGGTTTGCCATACTCTTGAAGTCCAATGAGGTAAAGCACCCCTTCTACATCGATCTCTGGGCCGTCAGAAAATTTATGGGTTAGAAATTCAATCAGGTTTTCCCATCGCAATTTTAACTCCTGATCTCTTGTGTAATTGGCCATATACAAATATATTATTTCCCTATGGCTAAGGGGTAAAAAAATACTACTTTAGAGTATGAATGTATGGGACATTATCGTATTGAGCTGCCTTGGCTACGGACTTATTAGAGGGTTTATTAGAGGATTAGTCGTGGAAATTGCGGGAGTACTTGCCCTATTTTTGGGAGTACTGGGTGCCTTTACTTTTGCTTCTCGTTTTGCATACTTTATTCACTCCCATATAGCGTTAGATCCCAAAATAATCCAAGGGATCAGCTTTTTACTCCTGTTTGTGGGTATTGTTTACGGCATTTCCCTTTTGGCAAAAATGCTGACCAAAACCCTAAAAATTGTGGCATTAGGTTTTTTAAACAGAATCGCCGGTGGACTCTTCGGGCTCATGAAGTGGACCCTTATCCTTGCGGCGCTGGTCTTGGCTTTTAGTCAAATTGAAAGTGTCCTCACCCTCTTTCCTAAAACCTATACTGAGGAATCCCTCACCTATCCTTTTTTTGTTGATTTGAGTGGCTTTTTATTCGATTGGATTTTTCAAGAAAACACCCTCTCCCTAGAGGAGTTGATTTAGCTTTTTCAGTTCAAGCTTTTCAAGCTTGCGTTTTTCAGCCAACCTTCAGAACCGTTTGCAATTCTAATTTTTTGCCACTCGGCCAAAGAATCCAAAAGCTGAACTTTAACCCCCTCATGGAGGATAAACAAAAGATCTCCTTGTTGATTGGGTTCTGACCACGTATCTATTTGTTTTGAAAAAAGAATGGCGTACTGCGTCTGTTTTGCTTGAGTATCTTTTGCAAAGGTTATGGCAAACGTGCCGATGAATAAAAACATGGATGCAAGAGACGAGAAAAAAAAGGGTCGTTTGAACTGCGGTGATCGCGTAAATAAATACCCCAAAAACAAGAGCGCGAAAAGCCAAAGAAAACTCAAACTTAGCTTGGACCAGCCCTCGGTGGTTAAAAGAGTAAATAATTTGCTTTTCAGTTGTGCCAATTGTGATTGAGGCAGGGGTTCTATCGCATCAATTGTCATGTTTTGTGCAAAGGCGCTGTTCATTTGTATGTCCTGATCCTCTGGGGCTAATTGTTTTGCTTTTTCATAGTAATAAATAGTTTCTGCAACCCGATTTAAACGATAATAGGCATTGCCCAGATTGTAATATACTTCTGCACTGTGCAATCCAGCATCCAGAATTTGCTCATATAAGGCGGCGGCTTTTTCATAATTGGCTTCATTGTAGGCCGCATTTGCTTCCTGAAACGCACTGTAGGAGCTTTCCTGTGCTACTAAATCTGGGGTGCTTAAAACAAGGATTAGCCACAGCCAAACACTACTCAATCGTTGAAAAAATGAATTTACACTTGTTTTCATAATTGTCTATCTAGGGTTGCCATTACACTACTTGCCCTTTCGTAATCGGCCTGAATGCTTCCATCTGATCCTGGGGCATATCGAGCCAATTCACAGTTTTCAACAACAGCTATAAAGTCTTTTGCCACCTTTTGATCTACATTTTTAGCGTGCAATAAAGCTTCTATTTTAGCCTTGCTGAGTTCTGTGGTTTCAATTTTCAATTTTGCTTTTAAATAATTGTGCAAAGCTCTTTCTAGTGCTTCATAAAATTCAACCTGATTGCCTTGGGCTTTTTTAGCTGAACTCAAATACTTTTTAGCTAATTTTTGTGATAAGCGTTGTTTGATACTGGCACTATCTTCTGTTTTTTGGAGGATGAAACGATTGAATACATATCCTAAAATTAACAAGAGAAAAGGAATACTAAATAAAATCCAAAATCGAGAACTCAACCAAAATGAATGCGATGTTATACGGGTAAGTTTGGTTTCCAATTGGATAAATTTAAAGCTACTCTCCGAAGCCGGAACAGGAGTCCGAGAAACTCCCTCCGTATCGTCTGAACGTGCACTCCCAGCCGTTGGCCCTTCGTAAACATCAACCACTACTTCTTGAGAGCGTAAGGTTTTATACGATTTTGTTCTGGGATCAAAAAAGGAAAATTGTACCGCGGGTATGGGATATTTACCCTGAAACTGAGGTACAATCGTATAGTTTTCCTCAACCGAGCCTTGGGTCCCAGCGAGTGTAGTTTTTACATTCTCACTTCGTTCGGGTTCGTACACCTCAAGGGTATTGGGAACATTAATTTTAGGAAGTTTAAACAAATTTAAATTTCCCTTTCCCTCAACTTTTATCTTGGCTTGAAAAGACTCGGCGGCTCTAAGGGCATCTTTAGACACAATCAGATCGAAATCAAACTGGCCTACTGCCCCTGAAAAATTTTCTGGCTGTCCTTCTAAAGGAAGGGGCTTCACCTTTAAGGTACTTCTACCCGCTGTTATGGTTTTTTGACCTTGGGTGAGTATTCTTCTGCCGAATAAATCTCTTCGATTGCTGGGCACATTTAGGGTTAAATTTAGAGTTAAAGGCTCGAGTTTGAGCTCACCTGATTTCTGAGGATACAGCACCACTTTTTGCCATACCACTTCATTAAAAGGTTCCCCTTTGTACTGGCCTCGTGGATTGACTTGTGCCCGCCCGATATTGATTTTACTGCTCCAAAAGTCACCATAACTGGGAGATTCGAGTTCTTGAACATCTGTGATTGATATGGGGTTTCTAAAAAATAATTTGTAGACTACTGTTATTCCTTCGTTTAGGTAAGGGGAAGGGTTTGAAATTTCAGCTACCAAATGAATGTTTTCATCGGTCAGATAGTCAATATTGTTGGGGTCATTGGGTTTTTCTACGGCCTCGGTTACTTCAATTTCAATAGGAGAAGTTTTATAGACCTCTTCATTTATGGTAATTTGAGCTTGTCCAATAACCAATGCTCCTTTGGTTTTTGGGGTTAAAAAATAGGTGTAGGTTTTAGAAAAACTACTGACACCATTGACCCAGGAACGATTGACAGATTGTTGTGGCCCACTAACCACTAAAAAATTGGTGAAACTTGGGGGAATAAAATTATCCCCATTTTCATTCATTACAAAATCAACACGGAGTCTTTCGTTTACGCCCAAACGTTTTTTACTGACTTTTGCGTCAAAAGTTATTTGGGCATGTAGAGAAAAGGATACTCCTACAAGCAAAAAAAATAGGAAATTTAATGCCTTAGTCTGCCTCATGTTTACCAATCTTTTTTACCTCTTACCGGTACCCCTTTTACTTTTTTTGCATTGACTTTATCCTGAACTTTTTTCTCTTGATTGTTCATTGCGTCCAACAGGTTTTGGACTTGCTGTGGAGAGAGTTGTCCTTTTTTTGGGGCTTGATTTTGTTTTTCAGGTGGGTTGTTTGGTTGCTCTTGTTCTTTCTTATTTTGATCTCCTTCATTTTTAGGTTCACCTTCGTCTTTGGTTTCGTCGCCTTGGTCGCCTTCTTGCTCAGGATTTTGTTCGTCTTTGTTTTCTTGATCTCCTTCTTGCTCCTTGTTATCTTGGTTTTGGTCCTGCTCTTTTTCTTGATCTTGCTGGTCTTTTTGATCCTTGTTGTCGTCCTGTTCTTGTTCCTCTGGAGGCTTTTCGTTTTCTAACAACTCTTTAGCTAGGGCGTAATTGTATCGTGTTTCTTCATCAAAAGGATTGTTTCTCAGGGCATTTTTATAGGCTTCGACCGCTTTTTGATACTCTTTTTTCTTCATATACACATTCCCCATATTGTGAAATGCCTTGTGTTTTTCTTCTTTAGAAGAAGAAAATTTTTGCGTTTGAAAAAATCGTTGTGAAGCTTCCTCGTACTGTTCGGCTAAGAAGTGGGCGTTGCCCAGATTATGCAAAGCTGTAGGGGCTTCTGGGGCCAAGGAAAGCGCCTTACGATAAGATTTTTCTGCCTCAACTAAGGTTCCGGCTTCTACTTCGGTATTACCTTCATAAATATGATTGTTAATCTTTCCCTCTTGTGCTTGAAGAAAAGTAAAAACAGATCCTACTAAAATCCAAAACGCACTATACTTCATTTTCATTTTCGTTAAAAAGATTCAACTTTTGCACCCATTTTGTTTTGGTTTCAAACAAAAATAAGTCCATTAACAGAAAAAGTAAAGCTCCGATTAAAAAAGGTTGAAAGCGGTCTTTGTAGCTCACAAATTTTTTAGCTTCAAATTCTTTTTTATCCATGGCTTTAAGCTGTTCTGCGACAAAATCTAATACGGCTTGGGTGTCGTTCCCATCCTGGTAGGAGCCGTCTGTAGCCAATGCAATGGTTTCCAATACACTGGCGTTGCGTTTACTAATGACCACTTCACCGTCAAAATCTTTTTTGTACGACTCTACCACCCCATTTCTTTTCAAAGGGATAGGAGCGCCATTATCAGTTCCTACTCCAAAGGTAAATATTTTAATTCCCAGCGCTGCAGCTCGGGCGGCGGCATTGGCGGCGGCATCGGAATGATCTTCTCCATCGGAAATTAAAAAGATGACCCGATTGGTCTGGTCTTCATCGTCAAAAAAAGTTCCGGCTAAATCAATCGCATTGTCTAAGGCAGTTCCTTGAGACGACAACATGTCTGTGTTTAACCCCTGTAAAAACATTTTGGCGGCACTGTAATCTGTGGTGATGGGAAGTTGAGGAACCGCTTGGGCAGCATAGGCGATTATGCCTACGCGATCGCTTGTGAGCTGATTGAGAATCGCCGACACCAATCGCTTTGATTTTTCTATTCTATTTGGAGCAATATCTTCTGCCAACATGCTTTTGGATACGTCTACCGCAAATACGATGTCTACGCCTTCTCGTTTTACCGTTTCCAGTTGAGTTCCTATTTTGGGATTCATGAGTCCAAAAACCAAAAGCGCTATTGCAAGGCTGTACAGTACAAGTTTTAGGGTGGGTTTAAATCGGGATCTGTTAGGACTCAACTCTTTTAGTAGGGCAGGATGGGCAAAATTAGATTGCAACCTACGCCTCCACCTTGCTACAAGTGCATGGACCAACCAAAGAACTGGGAGGATTCCTAAAAGGTAGATAAAATGATATGCGTCTATCTGATACATTTAAATAAAGCTTTTGAAAAGGGTGTTTCTTCCGAGCCACTCCAGTGCAAGCAGCACCATTGCTAGCAATACTAAAATTCTGTATTTCTCTTCGTAGTTGTAATATTTTACTTCCTCGATTTCTGTCTTTTCCAATTTATTGATTTCAGCATAGATTTCTTCAAGCTTTTTATTGTCCGTAGCGCGAAAGTAAATCCCCCCGGTCGCAGAGGCAATTTCTTTGAGTAGCGCTTCATCAATCTCTACTTTAGTCATGCCGTATTTAAATTCGCCTGTAGGTAAAATGGCTACCGGTGCTCGAGCGGTTCCATTACTCCCTAAGCCAATCGTATAGGTTTTGATTCCAAACTCTACCGCCAGCTCAATCGCAATTTTAGGATCAATAAACCCAGAATTATTTACTCCATCCGTCAATAAAATTATCACCTTACTTTTTGCTCTGCTGTCCTTTAGTCTATTTACAGCAGTGGCCAGACCCATGCCAATGGCGGTTCCATCTTCTATCAAACCTTGGTAAGCGATCTCCCGAAGCGAACCTTTTACAATAGACTTATCACTGGTTATGGGTGTTTTTGTATAGCTTTCTCCTGCGTATACGACCAACCCAATTCGATCGGAAAGCCTATCGTCCACAAAGGCTGAGGCCACACGCTTTAAGGCACTCAACCGATCCGGCTTAAGATCTTGAGCCAGCATACTGGAAGAAACATCAATGGCCATAATGATGTCAATCCCTTTATTGGTCCTCGTACGGGTAGAGATATCCACGGTTTGGGGCCTGGCTATGCCAAGTATAATTAATCCTAAAGCTAGTATTCGGAAAATAAATAAGATCGGTCTAAGCTTGGTAAGAAAGGAACGCTGAGTGCCAAACCCTTCAAGAGAAGATATTTTTAAACTGGCTTGAGATTTTTTCCAAGTAAAGAGGTGCCATGCGATGACTACCGGCAGCAGCAGGAGCAACCAGAGGTAATTGGGATTTGCAAAATAAATTCCTTCCAACATGGTTTAAAGTTCTTTAATCAAATCTAGACTATTGAGTATCCGCTGTTCTATTGCTTCGCCGTATCTGTCTTCTTTCTCATACATCAACGTCAATAGGATGGTGCCTTGGTCAAAAGCAAACAAATAGGCGCTAAAATTACACCTTACCCGTTGCTCTTCTTGGTATTTAGGGTAATCCAAGGTACCGTATATTTTTGCTACGGGTAGGCCCGAAGGTAAGGTCACTGCATCATTTTTGATAAAAATATTTACCGCTCCTGCTGATTCAAAACTGGATATAATCGAATTCACCAATTCTTGCCCTTTTTCCAAATCAGCTTGTTTCGGATCCGCAGGTGGGGCCTCGGGTGCTCCAGCTTTTTGCTTTGGAAAATCAAATGACAAATTGATGTAAAATGGACTGTCAAAACTTCCAAATCTAAACTGTTGGACGGGCTCCTCTGAGGCTGATATTCGTTCCAGTATTTCAGGAGTTTCTATGGCGAGTGGAGGTGTTCCGTATTGACTCGAGTACCAAGTTCCGCCGCTCAAAACCTTTGTGGGATATCTGAAAAGGGTATCTCTAACAGGATAATATCCATAAACTAACATAGAAACAACAAGGCTCAACACGGCTAAAATCCCCACTCCTGCCGATCCCCAAATCCACTGTTCTTTTCTTCTTTTTTTTGCTAAATATTCTTGATAGGCTGCTTTTTCTCTAAGTTCTTCTTCGGTAGGCTCTGGGAGGGCTTCTTTGGTTTCGATAACGACATGTTCTACCGCCTTTCGGTCTTCATTTGCTGTATACTTTTCAGGCATGGATTTTGCAAATTTTACTAAATCTGCATTTTGTAGAACCGCTCTTAAACTCATTAAGGTTTTCCGATCAAGATCTAGAGAACCCGCATCTTTTCGTAGCTCCAGCTTGGCCAAAAGTTCCTCTGAGGTGCTTTCCAGGGCGTCAATTTTAGCTTCTTCTTCCAAGTAGCGACGGACCACATCGGTCAATCGAGAATAATACCGTTTGAACTCTTCTTGTTCAGAAAGGTTTTCGCTTTCCAGGGCTTTCAACTCTTCTATGGCCCGCTCAAATGGGGGTAACTCTTGCGCTCTCAGCTCTTTTTTTCGTTTTTGGAATAAGTAGGTGTACATTATTCCAATACATACAAGGCCAATAACCAATCCCCAAAGGATGCGAGAAATTAATGCGTCGTAATTTTTTTCAACTTCAGTAAGGGGTTTGATGTCAAAAAGGTTTTGCTTCGTCGTGTCTACCACTACAGGATTTACTCGAATTGGGATCAGATCTGCAATTTTAGAAAAGCCATCGACCAGCACTTGTTGTTGTGGTAAAAAATAATTGCCCGAATCGAATTGTATCAGCGCATATTTTTTTGTGTATAAATAATGAGACTGTGCTCTAAGAGTGTCTATGGGGCTTTCTTCAAGCAGTTCAAACGGTGCAAAAATAGGTTGCTCAGGAAAAAGTACTTGAGCCGTGCTGTCTGCTTTAATTTGAAGGGTGTAATTCAGTTGTTCGCCTATGCGGATACTGGTGGTATCTACAGCTGCCTTAAGCTCCGCCTGCTGTTGTGCCCCAATCGAAAAGGACATGAAACAGGCCAACACTAACCAACTGTATTTTTTCATTTTATCCACGGGCTTTGAAATATCCTAAAAGTTTTTTGACATAGCTTTCTTCTACATTACAACTGAGATGACCGGCTCCATTTTTTTTAAATATTTCTTCAAATTCTGAAACCCGCTGGGCATAATGTGTACTGTATTTTCTTCGGATTTGCTTAGAAAACGTATTTACCCACTTGAGTTTTCCCGTCTCAGCATCCACCATAGGAACCATTCCCAAATTAGGGAGGGTTTGTTCCATCGGGTCATAGACTCGAATGCCGGTTAGGTCGTGTTTTTTTGCCGCAATACGGAGTGTTTTTTCGAATCCTGAATTCATGAAATCAGACAGAAGGAAGACAATTGCTTTCTTTTTTAACACACTAGACAAAAATTCCAAGGCGGAAGAAAGATCCGTTTTTAAACTTGATGGGGTGAATTCCAACAGTTCACGGATGATTCTCAGAATGTGAGAACGACCCTTTTTGGGAGGGATAAAGAGTTCAATCTGATCTGAAAACAGCACCAATCCTACCTTGTCGTTGTTTTGCAAAGCAGAAAAAGCAAGCGTGGCAGCAATTTCGGTTAAAATTTCTCTTTTGAATTGAGAGCGGGTTCCAAATGCTTCTGAGCCACTTACATCTACCACAAGCATCAAGGTGAGCTCTCGTTCTTCTTCAAAAACCTTGACAAAAGGTTCGTTGTAACGTGCGGTAACATTCCAGTCTATGGCACGCACATCGTCTCCAAATTGATACTGACGCACTTCACTAAAAGTCATCCCCCGCCCTTTAAAGGTAGAATGGTATTCTCCACCAAAGACGTGATCACTTAAACGACGCGTCTTGATCTCGATTTTACGAACTTTTTTTAGTAGCGCTTTAGTATCCATACAGTGCTAATGGCAAAAAAATTTGGTTAAAAAAATGGACCGGTCTAGGGGACCTCTACTTCATTGATGATTTGGGTAATCAAATCTACCGAAGTAATGTTTTCTGCTTCTGCTTCGTAAGTGAGCCCAATTCTATGGCGTAACACATCGTAAATAACCGCCCGTACGTCTTCGGGTATCACATACCCTCTGTGTCTTAAAAAAGCGTGGCATTTAGCAGCAGTAGCAAGGTTGATGCTCCCCCTAGGGGAAGCTCCAAAACTAATTAGAGGCTTTATGGATTCCAGTTTGTATTTTTCTGGATAGCGGGTGGCAAAGATCAAATTCAAAATATAATTTTCAATTTTTTCATCCATATACACCTGGGGTATGGTTTCTTGAGCCGCCAAAATTTGTTTGGTTGTTACTACAGGTTTGACCACAGCTGCATTATTGCTCAAATTATTACGGACAATTAGTTGCTCCTCTTCCAGCTTTGGATAGTCGATTACGGCTTTTAACATGAATCGGTCAACTTGGGCTTCAGGCAAAGGATAAGTTCCCTCTTGTTCTACTGGGTTTTGAGTTGCCATCACCAAAAACGGAGCTTGCAATTTAAAGGTACTGTCACCAATGGTAACCTGTTTTTCTTGCATGGCTTCGAGCAAGGCAGATTGAACCTTAGCCGGAGCTCTGTTGATCTCATCGGCCAACACAAAATTGGCGAAGATGGGTCCTTTTTTTATCGAAAAATCATTTTCCTTGATGTTGTATATCATCGTTCCTACCACATCGGCAGGCAATAAGTCAGGCGTAAATTGAATTCGACTAAAACTTCCTTTTACCGCGGTACTCAAGGTATTGATCGCTAAGGTTTTGGCTAGACCAGGAACTCCCTCTAAGAGAATGTGTCCCTTTCCTAACAGTCCGATTAAAAGTCGTTCAACCATGTGCTTTTGCCCGACAATTACCTTGTTCATCTCCAAGGTTAATAATTCTACAAAGGCACTTTCCTTTTCAATCTTTTCATTGATTGCTTTAATGTCAATCGTATCACTCATCTTGTTTTCCATTAAGATTATAGCATTTTTTTGGAATGCAAATTTGAAAAAATAATATCCTTTTTCTTGTTAACAATTGGTTAAAAAATCAAGCCCCAGCTACTGGCGTTGGTTTTAATAGTTATTACTTTAGAAGTGAATTTAATGCATTTTACTCAGATGAATCCATTTTCAAGAATTATTTCTGGAACCATGACGTGGGGTGCTTGGGGCGCCAAAATGTCAACTTTACAAATGCAGCTTCAAATTGAAAAAAATCTAAGCATGGGCATTACAACTTTTGATCATGCAGATATATATGGAGGTTACACTACCGAAGCTGAATTCGGAGCAGCCTTTAGCAAAACCAAGATCCCAAGAGAGCAGCTACAATTTATCACTAAGTGCGGTATTCAAATGCCTTGTGAATCACGCCCTATGTCTTTAAAGCACTACGACTATTCTTCAGGTCACATCCAAAAAAGTATTGACAATTCACTGAAAGCGCTGCGTACAGACTATATAGACTTGCTTTTATTTCACCGTCCGAGTCCACTTTTAAATGTTGAAGCTGTGGCCCAAATCATTCAACAATTATTAAAAAAAGGAAAAATTAAGTCTTTTGGTGTTTCCAACTTTACTCCTGCTCAGATCGCATTGCTACAAAAAGAACTTCGTCCCAGTTGGAATCAGATTGAATGTTCACTTACCCATGAAAAACCTCTATTTGACGGGACTATTGATTATTTATCTACTCATAAAATTGGGGTTATGGCTTGGAGTCCTTTGGGATTGTTTTTTAAAGAAGAAAACAGTCGAGTCATTCGAATAAAGCAATGCATGGAATCACTTTGCAAAAAATACGATTGCAGTGAAGATCAACTTTTATTAGCATGGCTGGCTCAACATCCTTCACAGATTCATCCGGTTGTTGGAACCACCTCTACTCAAAGGTTGAAAAAGGCTCTTTCAGCATTGGAAATAAAATTAGAACTTACAGACTGGTTTTTACTCCTCAAAGCAAGTCAAGGAGTAGAAGTCCCATAAAACAATACCTATGAAAGATAAAATTGTATGCATCACCGGTGCGAGTAGTGGAATTGGTTGGGCAACCGCAAAAGCCTTTGCAAATCAAGGTGCCCGATTAATTCTTTGTGGACGTCGTCAAGAAAAGTTAACGGAGCTGGAAAAACAGCTCCCTGTAGAGACCCAACAGCTTGTTTTTGATGTCAGAGATCGAGAAGCCGTGTTTGAAGCTTTTGATCGCCTAGCAAAACCCTGGAAAAAAATCGATGTTTTGATCAATAATGCAGGAAATGCGCACGGTTTGGATCCTGTCCATACGGCTAATATTGACGATTGGGATGCTATGATCGACGGAAACGTAAAAGGACTGATGTATGTTACCAAAGCCGTACTTCCCCGTATGGTCGCTGCTAAAAAAGGACACATTATCAATCTAGGATCTATTGCAGGCAAGGAGGTCTATCCGAATGGGAGTGCCTACTGCAGCAGTAAATTTGCAGTGGATGCTTTTACCAGCGGACTGAGAATTGATCTGAATCCTTTTGGAATTCGAGTTGGAGCCATCCACCCCGGATTGGTGGAAACAGAATTTTCTGAAGTCCGATTTAAAGGTGATTCAGAACGGGCTGCTAAAGTATACCAAGGTGTGGAGGCACTGACCGCTGAAGAAGTGGCCGATGCCATTCTTTACATGGCAACAGTACCAGAAAAAGTCACTATTGCAGACTTAGTCATCTTACCTACACGACAAGCCAACGCTTACGTACAACATAGAGAGGGCTAAGCTTCCCTCAAAGTTGCGTTTCCCTAACATGCAATACAATTAATTTTGTATATTTAATTGTCCCAAATTTTAGCAATGAAAAATCTATTTCTAGGGCTATTGCTTTCATGTTGTATCTTCATTAATTGTACCGATTCCTCCGTAGAGGTAGTTCCAATAGAATCCCGTTTTTCCTTAGATAGTTTAGATTTCCCTATCGCTCGAGCTGGACTAGTAGACCTTGGAGTTGATCTGAAAAAAGAACTCTATGAGGGCTTTATGAATGTACTTTTGTTTGTCACTGAAGGTATTACGTTTTCAGAATATGAGTCTGGAGAATTGCTCCTTAAAGGAAATGGTGCTTTGTTTGGAATTATTCTCTACTCTGAGGCCCAATGGACCTTAAACTCCATTTAGTAGATCCCCAAACCTTGTATCGGAGAACTACCCGAGACCAATTGATTGTCAGCGGATTTTGGGAAGAAGCCGAACTCTCCATTGGAGTCAATCACTGGCCTTCGCGAAGAGGAGGTCAAAAACGAAGTCAGACCTCTCGCATCAAAGCAGCTCAACTTCAACTCAAAATACTGGATTCACTTCAACGAGCAATTCCAGCCGGGTACTTCCTGAGTATGGGAGATTTTAACGACAACCCAAACGATAAAAGTGTTGCTTTGTTAAGCGAGGAAAGCACATTTTATGAAGGTTACCAACCTCTGTACAATCCCATGAAAAAACTTTTTCAAAAGGGAATAGGAAGTCTGACTCATCGGGACCGCTGGCATTTATTCGATCAAATCTTAGTCTCCCAAAATTGGATTTCAAAGGGGGGCTTGAATTTACTCAAGGCGGCTGTATTTAACCCGAGTTTTTTAATTAATTCCAAAGGTAAATTTTTAGGCTATCCCTATCGAAACGAACTGAAAGGGGGAACATTAGCTGGATATTCAGATCACTTCCCTGTTTACCTCATTGTCAGCAAAGAGTAGTCCGTAAACGCTATTCTCCTTCTTCTACCACTTCAGGATACAAAAAGTGGTTGTAGGGAAAACGGGTCACATGAATTTCTCGGACTTCACGGTAGACCCGTTTTCTAAATTCATCAAGATTTTCTTTATTCAGTGCAGAAATAAAGAGTGCATTTCCATTTGCTTTATGATACCAAGTTTGTTCCCATTCTTCAATTGAGTAATGCCGCGTACTTCGTTCTTCTATGAGTTCAGTTTCATCCCAAGGGTCTGCCTTGTAGGCGTCTATTTTGTTAAAAACCATCAAGGTAAGTTTGTCCAAACTCTTGATTTCTTTTAAAATTTGATTCACTGACTCAATATGTTCCTCAAAATTGGGGTGGGCAATATCGACCACATGCAGTAATAAATCAGCCTCTTGTACTTCGTCCAGGGTGCTTTTAAAGGATTCTACCAATTGGGTAGGAAGTTTTCTGATAAACCCTACCGTATCACTCATCAAAAAGGGTAGGTTGCCGATTACAACTTTTCTTACGGTAGTATCCAAGGTGGCAAATAATTTGTTTTCGGCAAAGACCTGACTTTTGGAAATCACATTCATCAGGGTTGATTTTCCTACATTGGTATACCCAACTAGGGCAACACGTACCAGTGCTCCGCGGTTTCCTCTTTGGGTTGCCATTTGCTTGTCAATGGTGACGAGCTTTTTTTTCAATAAGGTTATTTTATCTCTAACGATACGGCGGTCAGTTTCAATCTCCGTTTCCCCAGGTCCACGCATTCCAATCCCCCCTCGTTGGCGTTCTAAGTGCGTCCAAAGTCCTTTTAAGCGGGGCAGTAAATACTCGTATTGTGCCAACTCAACCTGAGTTCGTGCATAGCTGGTTTGAGCACGTTGGGCAAAAATATCCAGGATTAAACCGGTTCGGTCTAAAATTTTACATTTTAATAATTTTTCAATATTTCCTTGTTGTGCTGGGGTAAGTTCATCATCAAAAATCACAGACGAAATATCATTTGCTTTGACATAGTCCATTACCTCTTCCATTTTACCGCTTCCTATAAAGGTTTTAGGATTGGGGGGGTCTATTTTTTGAGTAAATCTTTTCAATACATCCCCCCCGGCGGTATACGCCAAAAAAGCCAATTCATCCATATATTCTTTGGACTTCTCACTGTCTTGTTGGGCATTGATTATTCCAACCAAGACCGTTTTTTCAACCTCGAGTGTTTTTTGCTCTATCATCCTAGGATTCCCATTTTTTTAGTTCAAACCGTTGACCGTCAAAAACACCGTAGGTAAAATGGGTCACCCAATCTCCAAGGTTAATATATTTGGATTGTGAATTCAATGCAATCTCTAAGGGTAAGTGCCGGTGGCCAAAAAGAAAATAATCTCGGTGTTTAGTCTCGAGTTTGCGTTGTGCGTATTGTACCAACCATTCTTTGTCCTCCCCCAAAAAAACAACTTCTTCAGAACCAGACAACAATTTATTTTTTACGGAAAAAAAATGTCCGATACGCAGGCCGATATCAGGATGCAACATTTGATACAACCGCTTTGCCAAGGGGTTTGTAAACAGTTTTTTTAGACGCTTGTAGCCTTTATCATTCGGACCGAGTCCGTCTCCATGACCGATGAAGAAAGTGGTATTTTCAAGTATAAAATCTTTAGGCGCATGGTAAACCGGAATTCCCAATTCTGTTTCAAAATAATCTTTCATCCACAGATCGTGATTTCCAACAAAATAATGCACTTCAATACCCCTGTCCACGAGCTGTGCCAATTTTCCTAAGATTCGTACAAAGCCCTTGGGAACTACACTTTTGTATTCAAACCAAAAATCAAATAAGTCTCCTAATAAAAAGAGTGCTGCGGCGTCATTTTCTATAGTATTCAGCCAATTTAAAAAAAGTGTTTCTCGTGTTTTACTGGACGCTACGGTGGGTGCCCCAAAGTGCTGATCGGAAGCAAAGTAGATTTTCTTGTCTTTTGGGAGCTTCATTAGATCGAATTAGGCAATGGCTTGTTCTAAATCTGCTATTAAATCTCGAACATCCTCAATTCCAACGCTTAATCGAATGAGCGCATCAACTACTCCACTTTGTTCCCTTATATTTTTGGGTATGGAAGCATGGGTCATACTAGCAGGATGGCCTGCCAGACTTTCCACTCCACCCAAAGATTCTGCAAGGGTAAACAGCTTCAATTTTTCTATAATTTGAATTGCAGTGTTGTAGTTGGCTCCCTTAGGAACAAAGGACAGCATCCCACCAAAATCGTTCATTTGAGCTTTAGCGACAGTGTGATTGGGATGGCCTTCCAATCCAGGCCAATATACTTTTTCAATTTTGGGGTGTGATGTTAGGTAGTTTGCTATTTGAGCCGCATTTTCACAATGCCGTTGCATTCTTACATGCAATGTTTTGATTCCTCTTAAGGTCAAAAAACAATCCATAGGACCGGGTACGGCACCACTTGCATTTTGAATAAACCCGATGCGTTCTGCTAAATGTTTGTCATTGGTAACCAAACTACCAAGAATCACGTCAGAGTGGCCCGCCAGATATTTTGTAGCGGAGTGCATGACAATATCTGCGCCTAGAAGAAGGGGTTGTTGAAGGTAAGGAGAAGCAAAGGTGTTGTCAACTGCCAAAAGCAACTCCTTGGATTTACAAACAGCCGCTACCGCTTTGATGTCTATGACATTCATCATGGGGTTGGTTGGAGTTTCCACCCAAACCATACGTGTGTTTTCGTTTATAGCTGCGTTGAGGGCATCGGTACTTGCCATGTTGACAAAGTGAAAATGGATTCCAAAATCCTCATAAATTTTAGTGAACAGTCGGTAAGAGCCTCCGTATAAATCATCGGTAGAGATGACCTCATCCCCAGGCTTTAATAGCTTCAACACAGCATCCATGGCTGCTAATCCAGAACCAAAAGCAAAAGCAAATTCCCCAGCTTCTATACTGGCTAGAGCGCGCTCCAACGCTTGTCTGGTTGGATTGTGCGTTCGGCTGTATTCAAATCCTTTATGTCCTCCAGGTGTGGTTTGAGCGTAAGTAGAGGTTTGGTATATGGGAGGCATTACAGCTCCGTAGGCCTTATCCGGCTCTTGACCTCCGTGAATTGTTTGACTATTAAAATGCAGCTTATCCTTCATCTTCAGCTAAATTGTACGCTGCAAAGGTATTTGATTTTACACAAACCCTCTGTTTTTCAATAAAATGATTTTTCTTTGCAACTCAACAAGCTTCCTTATGCGTGTATTTTACTATTTAAGCAGTTGCGATACCTGTAAACGTATTATGAAGGCCCTCCCTTTGGATGCTTCTATCGACCTTATAGACCTTAAAAATCATCCCCTTACAGCTCCTCAATTAGAGGTATTGTACTCGCTTACCCAAAGCTATGAGGCCTTGTTTAACAAACGTGCCCAACGCTACAAACAAAGAGATTTAAAGAATCAAGTTTTAGAAGATGCCGACTACCGTACGCTACTGCTAGAACACTATACTTTTTTAAAGCGGCCTGTTTTAGTGGTGGACGATACTATTTTTATCGGCAACAGTCCTAAAGTAATCGAGGCGGCAAAAGTATTTTTGGATGAACCCTAGGATTTTAGCCCTGCTGGCGGCTTTTGGTGCTACTACTATTTATGGGTTAAATCATACCATAGCAAAAGTAATCATGCCCCATTATATAGGACCGTTTGGTTTTATACTGCTTCGTGTGTTGGGGGCGTCCGCCTTGTTTTGGGCACTGAGTATTTTTACCCCAAAAGAAAAAATTGACCGCAAAGATTATCCTCGTATACTGGGGGTTGCTTTTTTAGGAATGTGCATCAACATGCTCATGTTTTTTAAGGGATTACAACTTTCAACGCCTATCAACAGTGGAGTAATCGTAACTCTTACTCCCATCATCATCTTGGTGTTATCTGCTTTTTTTCTCAAAGAAAAACTCACTCCCATAAAGTTTTTAGGAATCCTTATGGGGTTTACAGGGGCCTTGCTGTTGGTTTTGTACGGAAATACCGCTGAAGTTAGTAACGCCCCCAATGTGACTTTAGGAAATGTACTCCTCTTGATCAATTCTACGAGCTTTGGGGCTTATTTAGTTTTTGTAAAACCCCTTACTCAGAAGTACAGTACGATAACCCTTATGAAGTGGATGTTTTTGGCAGGGGTGGTCATGACCTTGCCCGTGACCCTAAGCGAGTTTAAAGCCGTATCCTGGAGTAGCTTGCCTTTCGAAGCCATTTGGAGAATGGCATTTGTCGTTTTAGGCACCACTTTTTTAACCTATTTATTGAATTTATATGCACTGAAAAGTCTACCTGCAACAACCATCGGCGCTTTTACCTATTTGCAACCCTTAATTACCATCCTTTATGCGGTGATTACTGGAAATGATGTTTTAGATGGAGTAAAAATCAGTGCTTGCCTATTGGTGTTTTTGGGGGTTTATTTGGTTTCCAAAAAAGTAACCAAAACTACTCCATCCCCGACTCCATAAGAAGAATCAATAAGGCCAATTGAATGGCTTTATGTCCTTCTTTATTCGTCCACCATTCTTCTAAGGAATGGGCCTTACCTCCATCACCCCCCCGACCAATAGTAACGGCTGGAATTCCTTTTGCGATCGGAATGTTGGAGTTGGTAGAGCCTCTTGTCAAGTAGGGCTGTACTCCAAACGCCTGAGTGGCAGCAAGCGTTCGTTGTATCAGGGGCAACTCATCCGAAAGTTCTCCGGAGGGGCGATTTCCTATTTTGTCGATACTTACGGTAAGTTCTGGCCCCTGTCTTTTGATTTTATTTTGATGCGCTAAGGCTTCTTCCACAGCGGTACTCAGATATTCCTCCATAACGTCTAAGCGTTGTGGATCAACCGATCGAATATCGATTTCCATAACGGATTCAAAAGGAATGGAGTTGATGGAGGTCCCTCCAGAAATCACTCCAACATTATAACTTGTTTTGGGGCCTTCACTAGTATAGGAATCGGCTACTTTAACAAAAGTACTGATGGCCTCACCCAAGGCATGATGTGGATTTGCCAGTCCAAAAGCTCCCCAGGAGTGCCCTCCAGGGCCTTTAAATGTAACTCGATAGCGATACGAGCCCAAGGCCTTCGTATTGACTCTCCCTATAGCGCCACCGTCTATAGCAATCCAACTGTCAATTTTTGGTCCTCCAGAGCGGAACAGATGTTTTACTCCTCTAAGATCGCCCAAGCCTTCCTCTCCCACAGAGCCGACAAAAAGGAGGTTATCCTTAGACTGAATTTGTTCTGTTTTTATGGTTTCTAAAATGGTGAGTAACATGCTCAACGCCCGTGTATCGTCTCCGATTCCAGGAGCGTAAAGCGTATCGTTTTGAATGCGTACTTTGACCTCCGTCCCTTCTGGAAACACTGTATCCAAATGTGCATCCAGTGCTACGGTTCGTTTTCCCTGAGTCCCTTTTAGCAGCCCTAACACATTTCCTACGTCATCAATCCATACGCTGTCCATCCCTAAGGTGTTCATATAGTCCGCAAAAACTTGAGCGCGTTTATCCTCTTTAAAAGGAGGGGCTTCTATTTCGGTCAACTCGATATGGCGTTCCAAGGTGATCGGATCCAAGTGTTCTATGCGTTGAAAAGCTGCTTTAATTTTTTTATTCTTGAGCAGTTTTTGGGTCGCCTGGATATACGTTTTCTGAATAGTTACTTCCTCTTGTGCCGCTAAGAAATGGCTTGAGAATAGGAAGATGAGTACGGGGAGGTATTTAATAGAGTTCATGGTACTTATTTTAAGTCTTGTGGGCTTCTGCCGTGTTTTCGAGTATCTGCAGCAGTGAGTATTTTAAAGGTAGTAGTTTTATGGGTTTCCTCAAATCGATTAAAAAAATCTTGTGGCAAAGGGGTCAGTTTTCTCGTTAGAAGATTCATCCAGGCGCCCATCATTTCGCAGCGGGCAACGTTTTGACCTTTTTCATTATAGAAATTATGTACAAAGGAAAAAAAAGTACCGTCTTCACTAGATCCGTCTAATTCAAATGAAACACGAATCGTTTCGTCTGGTAGCACCTCCTTAAAATAAAAGAGTGCTTCATTAAAAACGATAGGGCCAATGGCTTCTTTGTGCAGGTCTTTGTGGGTCAATCCAATGTGGTTGAGATAGGCCATTCGCGTTTCACTGGCATAACTCAAATACGAAACGTTTGCCAAATGCCTATTGGCATCCAAATCATTCCATCGGATTTCAAATTCTTTTAAAAACATCTTTCAATTTTTTATAAAGCTATTCTTTTTCTATTTTTAGCAAAATTTATTTTCATGAAAAACATCTTTACTATTCTTTTGCTCTCCATTCTTGTAAGCTGCGGCTCTAAGGAAGAAAAAAAGAAAGAATTTGAATACAACAGAACTCAAAAAGAAGTTAAAAAAACAACGGCTACATCGGGTTCATCTGTACCGGTTGATCTTGAAAATAAAGGGATAGGACCCATCACTTCGGTGGATTTTAGCCAAGATATAGATCAAAACTTGGTTGCTGAAGGTGAAAATGCTTTCAAGCAAAAATGTACTGCTTGCCACATGCCGGAACGAAAACTTATCGGGCCTGCATTAAAGGGAATCTACGAACGAAGAAGTCCAGAATGGGTAATGAATTTGTTGTTGAACCCAACAGAAATGTTAAAGCAGGACCCTATTGCTAAAGCCCTGCTTAAAGAATACAATAACGTAATGATGCTCAATCAGAATTTGAGCGAGGAGGAGGCACGCGCGATTAGCGAATACCTCAGAGCCTTATAAAGACCACGCTTTTCCTCCGGTAGCCTCCATCAGGTCTACACAGCCTCTTTGCTCTCCAGGAACTGGAGCGTAGGCCAATACGTTTTCTCCAATAAATTCATTGGTTTTAAAGGCATTGACCGTAAGGCTTCTCAATTGGCTTGCAAATGCAGCCGCTGGTTTTTCAGCATTAACAACTAACACTACTGGAGTAAGAAACGCAGGTTTGGGTGCATACGCTTTGTCTGCAAACACAACAGGTGGATACAACACTGCGGTAGGTATGTTTGCACTTAGCGGTAACACCACCGCCT
>JALQVM010000050.1 GCA_023263685.1 Flavobacteriaceae bacterium
AACTCCAAGTTACTTCAGCACCTAGGGCAACCAAAGTTTCGATCAATACAGCCGTCTGTATGGTCATGTGCAAGCAGCCCGCAATTCGAGCGCCTTTAAGCGGTTGGGAAGGGCCGTATTCTTCTCGTAAAGCCATCAGTCCGGGCATCTCTTTTTCTGCCAAGGTGATTTCTTTTCTTCCCCATGCGGCTTGGGCGATGTCCTTTACTTTATAAGGGATGTATTTTGCGGTTTTAGAGTCCATAGTTGTACCTTTGTTTTAGACAGCAAAAGTACAACCTTTCTATAAAATTTCAAATGCCGGAAAGCCATCGAGAAATCCTAGATAACCAGACGCTTATGGTCCTTTGGACCATCACAGAAACAGAGTCTGAATTGCAATCGGGACTTTTCCTTTCAGCCGAAGCACTGGACCGGCTTTCCCAGCGAAAAAGCAGTGTCCATAGAAAGGGCTATTTGGCCATCAGGCAGTTGCTCAAATCTCTTGACATTCCTCCTGCAATGCATCAGTATGACGAAAAGGGCGCTCCTTTTCTTACCGATGGGCGCTGTATTTCCATTACGCACTCCGGCGAGGTTGCCGCGGTGGCTATTTCCCCAACGGCGGTTGGAATAGATCTGGAGCCGTATAAGGAAAAAATCAAGCGGGTAGCGAGCCGATTTCTCCACAGGTCAGAACTACAAAAGCCCTCCGCACTTGATGAGATACACTACCTTACCCAGCTCTGGACTGCCAAAGAGGCGCTGTACAAGCTCTATAAAAAACCCGGCTTAGTTTTTAAGGAACAGCTCTGTATCGACCCGTTTCACAAAGGAGCTTCCCAAGGGAGGGGAACGGTGATTGATCAGTCAAACGCAACACATTTTCCTCTCGAATTCAGACACTTTACTAATTATTGCCTAACCCTTGCAACCACAAATTAACACGATGAAAATTTCTGTTGAACTTACGTTGACCCCCCTAAAATCGGATTATGTAGTTCCCATCAAACACTTTATTAAAGGACTGAGAAAGACCGGGTTTAAGGTCATCGAAACCCCTTTAAGTACCCAGATCTATGGAGATTACGAATCAGTAATGGCTTCGCTTCTCCCTTTGGTAAAAACGACGTTTGAAGATGAAGAGGCAGTAATGCTACACCTTAAACTGGTCAAGGGAGACCGCAGTGCGTATGAACCTGATTTTTGATTTTTTTCTGGCGCCCTATCAAAGCTACTCAGGCTTGGATATTTTTCTCGAAGGAGCCGCTGTATGTACCGGCTTGCTCAGTGTTTGGTTGGCAAAGCAAAACAAACTCGGGGTCTACCCAAGCGGTATGGTTTCAACAGCAATCTATGTTTATTTATTGCTAAAGGCAGGCTTACTAGGAGATTTTTTAATCAATGCCTATTATTTTGCGATGAGTGTATACGGTTGGATCTTTTGGACCCGGCAAAAAGAAGGAAAGTCGCTCAACCCAATCGACAAAATGAATGGGACTGAAAAACAATGGAGCTTTTACCTTTTTGTACTCTCCCTCCTTTTTGTAGGGGGAGTGTATGCTGTCTTCGGGAAGTGGAGCAGTTGGACGGCACTGATCGACACCTTTACTACGGCTGTATTTTTTGTAGGGATGTGGCTTATGGCAAGAAGAAAGATAGCCCATTGGATTTTTTGGATCGTTGGGGATCTGATTTCCATCCCCTTGTATTTGTATAAAGGACTAGCGCTAACTAGCTTTCAGTACCTTATCTTTACCCTTATTGCAATTTTTGGTTATTCCCAATGGAAGAGGATTTACAACAACAGCCTACAGACTGTTTAAGAATCGTGATTTACGGACCCGAATCGACAGGAAAAACAACCCTGGCGCAAGCGCTGGCTAAAGCATACCACACCCACTGGGTTCCCGAATTTGCAAGAACCTATCTTCAAAAGAAATGGGATACTACCCAAGAGGTATGCACGAAAGCAGACCTTATTCAGATTGTCAAAGGTCAATTATCAGAAGAAAACAGACTCGTACAGACGGCCAACTCATTTCTTTTTTGCGACACCAATGTTTTGGTAACTCAGGTTTGGTCGGAAACCCATTTTAATGGATATTGCGATCCGAGGATTCTAAAATGGGCCACTGCTTTTCAATACGACCATTATTTTTTAACCCATGTGGATGTGCCTTGGCAAGCAGATGATTTACGAGACCGCCCCAATGATAGAGAAGAAATGTACGAGGCGTTTAAGACGCTTCTTATCCAAAAAAAGCTACCTTTTACCGAGCTAAAAGGAGACCACAAAACCCGTATGGAAAAGGCCAAGCAAACATTAACAAACCTTCGCTGAGATGAACGCATTGACAGCCGCTGATTGGGAACAGTTTAGAAGTAGCAACAGGTCGATTGAATTAATTCAACGGCACTACGAATTTTTAGTTCACGGAACGGCCTTACAAAAAGACCTCAAAGCAGCTACTTTAGGAGATGGCATAGAAAAATTAGATCCTGAAGCTGAGGCCGCTGCCTTAGCTAGATACCACCAGCAAAAGGACACTAAAACCTGGATGAAATTTGTCCCTGCCTCTGGGGCTGCCAGTAGAATGTTTGCTCCTTTTTTTGCTTTTCAACAGGCGGCAAAAATGCCAACTTTTGATTTTGAGGCCTACTGTAATTCGAAAGAGGGCTCCGCGGTGAAAAGGCTTTTTACCGCATTGAAAAGACTACCCTTTTACACCTCGGTTTATGCCAAAATAGTCCAAGACAGCTCCATTCCGATGGTTTCAGATCTGGATTTTTTTACCGCATTTGTAAGCTTTGTTTTGGAGGATAAAGGGCTTGCCTATCCTAAACTACCCAAGGCGTTAATTCCCTTTTTTGTAGATGAAAAAGCAAACCAATGGACCGCATTTGAAGCCCAACTTTTGGAAGCCTTTCAATTGGGTGATCCACACCAAGCCACTCCAATTCACTTGACCATTGACAAAGAACATCGATCCCTCTTTGAAGCAGCAGAAGCTACGTTTAGAGCAAAATTAACCGCAGCCCAGCAGCAAATTTTTAGGGTTGAATACTCCTACCAGCACCCCCTTACGGACACCCCTTATTTGGTGGGCGAGCAGGATTGGGGTCGAGATGAAAACGGAACCATTGCCTTTAGAAAGGGAGGGCACGGCGCTTTGTTAGAAAATTTAAACCGTTTAGAAGCCGATTTAATTTGGATTAAAAACATCGATAACATTCTTTTAAATCAAGACAATGCGGAAAGTGAACATTGGATGAAAATTTTAGCAGGTCATTTACTAGGGGTTCAGGAGCAGCTATTTGCTCATTTGACCGCGCTTGACACCCTCAAGACCCAAGCAGATTTTGACCGTATGGTCAGCTTTATTCAAAAGTATTTTGACCCTACTTATACGCTAGTTGCTTCCTCAAAAATGCCCAATGAAATTCTTTACGACTACCTGGACCGACCCTTGCGAATTTGTGGAATGATACCCAATGAAGGGGCAAAGGGGGGTGGCCCTTTTTGGAAAAAAGATGCTCGTGGAAAAAGCCTACAGATCATTGAAGGGGTTGAATTAGATCCTGAAGACAACACCCATCGTGTGGCAATTCAGAAAAGCTCCCATTTTAATCCGGTGATGATGGTTTGTGGAATTACCGACCATAGGGGCAAAAAATATTCTCTTTATGAGTTTAGAGATGAAAAGCGTTTTATGGTCAGCCAAAAAACCTTAGGGGCATCACAAATTAAAATTTTAGAATGGCCTGGATTGTGGAATGGCGGCATGGCAGCATGGAATACCCTCTTTATTGAACTTCCCGCAACCACCTTTAACCCTGTGAAAACGATAGCCGATTTAATTCGCTAACTGTAATTTTCTTTACTATCTTTACCGCACATCTCAAAGGGGTGCCTGTTTTTTTCAGGCTGAGATTATACCCATAGAACCTGGGCAGGTAATGCTGCCAAGGGAAAATAGTACCGTTTTTTATTAATCTAAAAATAATCACCCCTTTTATTTGAATCAAATCATTCGAATGAAAACACATGGATTATTTATAAGTATAGCGCTCATAAGTTTGAGTGCTACCGCTCAACAAAGCACCCAAACACAAGTCAACGATTCACTGCCTCTGATCAGTTTAGAAGAAGTTCAATTGGTTGGAATACGGGCAAATGAAAACACCCCCGTTACCTTTACCAACCTGACCCAAAGGGAGCTGGCTCCGAGAAACCTGGGTCAAGACATTCCCATTTTATTAAATTACCTTCCTGCCGTGGTAACTACAAGTGATGCGGGGGCAGGGATTGGCTATACCGGCATACGGGTCAGGGGACCTGACGCAACGCGGGTCAATGTAACCCTCAATGGAATACCTTATAACGATTCAGAATCCCAAGGCACCTTTTGGGTCAACCTTCCCGATTTTGCCTCCTCTGTTGCCCAAGTTCAGTTGCAGCGGGGTGTAGGAACCTCTACTAACGGTCCAGCGGCTTTTGGAGCCAGTTTGAATATACAAACCCGCGCAGTAGTTGCCGAACCTCTAGTAGAAGTGTCGTCCAGTATAGGAAGTTTTCAAACCAGCAGAAACAATTTGCAGTTTTCAACAGGGCTATTGAATGACCGATTTACCCTTTCCGGTAGGTTTTCTAACATACAATCTGAGGGTTATGTAGAGCGGGCCAGTTCCGATCTTAAATCTTATTTTTTACAAGCTACCTACCAAGAGAAAAACACCTTACTGAAAGGCTTATTTTTTGGAGGGCATGAAGTAACCTATCAATCCTGGTACGGGGTAGACGCACCTACCTTAGAGACCAATCGTCGATTCAATCCGGCAGGCGCATTGTTTGATCAAAACGGCACTCCTATGGGTTTTTATGACAATCAGGTTGACAATTATACCCAAGATCATTTTCAACTTCATTGGAATGAGCAGTTAAATTCAACATGGAATTTCTCTTTGGGGCTCAACTATACCTACGGCCGAGGGTTTTATGAGGAATACAATGATTTGTGGTATACGGAAAACAGTAGTTTTGGTCCCGAAACCTCGTATTCTTATTTGCAAATTCCACTAAACGAAACCCTTGCAAATCCAGTGCAGGCTTCTGAAAACATCAGTCAGAAATGGTTGGATAACGACTATTATGTGCTTACCCTTGGAGTAAACTACCAAGACGCCAATACTAGTTTTAACTTTGGGGGTCTTGCAAGTCGCTATATAGGGGACCATTTTGGGGTGTTGCTTTGGGGACAGCAAATTGGTGAGACTTTACCCAATCACAGATTTTATGAAAATCAAGGGATAAAAACAGAAGGAAGCACCTTTTTCAAACTGTCTCAGGCACTGAATCCGTCCTGGAATGCATTTGTCGATGTACAACTGAGGGGGATAGATTACCAAGTTTCAGGAGTCGTCGCTGGACCCTCTGAATTTCATGTCTCGGATCAATTTTTATTTTTTAATCCTAAGGCCGGCTTGACCTATACGGTTTCCTCAGCTCAGCGGCTCTATTTTTCTGTTGCCAAGGCGCAGCGAGAACCCAATAGAACGGATTATGAAAACGGATCTCCCAAACCTGAAAAATTAACGGATTTTGAATTGGGATGGCGGATGAATACCGACCCTCTTCAACTGCAAGCCAATTTGTATTGGATGAACTACAAAGACCAGTTGGTGCTCACGGGTGCCCTGGATGCTGTTGGCGCGCCGATACGACAAAATGTGGGGCAAAGTAGGCGCATCGGGTTGGAAGTTGAAGCCCAATGGCAATTTTTGGATTACTTTATTTGGAAACCTAACCTTGCCCTAAGCAGTAATAAAAATTTGGATTTTTATTTTGAACGCGATGGGATCTTAGAAGAGCTAGCAAATACGAATTTAGCCTATTCTCCTAACGTAATCATCGGCAATGCACTGCTGTATGCCCCTTCAACTGTATTTCAGCTGGGATTGCTATCCAAATACGTGGGCAAGCAGTTTATGGGGAATATCGATGCTGCCAGTTCCCTGCTAAAGGCCTATTTCGTGTCCGATCTCTCAGCGGTTTGGACCTGGCAACCCAATACGTGGTGTGATCGCATACAATGGTCGGTAGTAATCAATAATATTTTTAATACACAATACGAGTCCAACGGCTATTTTTATACCTACGACGATACTTGGACAAACCCGGGTCAGACTAAAACGATAGAGGGTGCAGGCTACTATCCTCAAGCGGGAATTCATTTTCTTGCAGGGGTAAACGTTCGTTTTTAGAAACGGTAAGCAACGATCAGACGGGTAACAAAACGCTTAAAGTCTGCTTGAGGATCGGTATTGAGCAATTGCTGGCCGTGGAGGGTGATTTTTAATTGGGCGTTGTAGGCGAGGCCCAATTCAACGCCATAGCCTGCGGCCAAGGGATCTATTTGATCGCTAAAAAAGTACTTCCGGCTCTCCAAAGAGGATTGATGTAATTGTACATGCGGGAAGGCCCAAAAAGACAAGCTGGTGTTCTGTAAGGGATCTTCAGCGAGCAAGCGTTGGTGGATCCATCCCAGCCGAAGGTAGTGATCAAAGAAACTACTGTTTTTAAAATTTGGCAGAGGAGGTCCTTGTATCCATTTGGTTCCCATACTCAACCCCAAATTGGAATTTTTGGTAGGATACCGCTTCAAAGGAATGCGAGTGAGTAGGTTACCATGAATAGTTCCCCCTATGGGATTCATTAAAAAATCAAAAGTGTTGAGGGCATCAACTTTATTACCACGCCAAAGAGTGTTTGTCCCAAAAACGGTAAATCCCCAATAAAGCCCCGCTTTAGTGTCGTATCGAAATTTTAAGACCTCCGCCGTTACATCCACATGCTGTAAACTGCTCAGCCCTACCATTCCGAAACGGAGTAAATGAAAGCGAAAATTATTCTCTTCCCTTTTTTGAGTAGTAAAATCCATTTCCATGAGCTGGGCAGTAGCCAGCTGGCTAAAGAGAACCATCCCCAAGAAGGATACACGAAATTTAAAAAGTGAAAAGCTATTTTTTTGAGTTGACATAAACCGATTAATTAGTAACACTTAAGATACCATTGTAATTTTGAACTTGGTAATACAAAAGCTCCTGTGGGGGATTTAAACTTTCATCGGGATTAAGCAATTGTCCGGTGGCTAGACTGTATTGAAAATCTTCACAACTGCAAACGCCTAATACCCCTTCGATGGTTAATTTGGAACAGGCTTTGGGCAAATGATTTGGACAAGTTGCCTCCCAAGCGAGAAAACTACTCCCATTTAAATTAAATAAAATAATCCCATTGATCCCTGCATCTTCAATAAGCAAACTCCCGCCTACAAAGTTTAAACTACTGTACAGCGGGAGGGATAGGTTAAATTCCCTTTGAAAGCGAACATCGACCAAATAGGGATTGCGATTTAGAGGTCTTTTTCCACAGCTGTACAGTCCAAGCACAATGAAAATTGGAAGATAGAAACCGCTAATTTTTTTAATGACTTGTCTCAATTGTGTATATTTGATAGACAATCCACCCTTGGGGGGATTTTTTGTTTATATAAAACGTAGAAATTATGAGTAAAGTATCTTATTACACGGAAGAGGGCTTAAAAAAACTACGTCAAGAGTTAAATCAATTGAAGGACGTGGAGCGCCCCAAAGCGTCACAAGCCATTGCAGAAGCTAGAGACAAGGGCGATTTGAGTGAAAATGCAGAATACGATGCGGCTAAAGAAGCCCAAGGGATGCTTGAGATGCAAATTGCAAAACTAGAAAACACACTAGCCAACGCAAGGATCATCAACGAATCAGAGCTCGATACCTCAAAAGTACTCGTACTTTCAACTGTTGAGGTAAAAAACAAAAGCAACGGAGCAACCATGAAGTATACCTTAGTAGCTCAGAGCGAAGCGGATCTTAAAACAGGAAAAATATCCGTGGACTCTCCTATTGGGAAAGGTTTATTAGGAAAAGAAGTAGGACAACTTGCTTCTATTTCTGTACCTAATGGGACGATTGAACTTGAAATTCTTTCCATAAGTAGAGCCTAGTGGAAACCCTTTTTACGAAAATAATAAAGGGTGATATCCCCAGTTACAAAGTGGCTGAGGATGCGTTTTGCTTTGCTTTTTTGGACATCAATCCCAACACCAAAGGTCATGTCCTATGCGTGCCTAAACTGGCGGTAGACAAACTTTTTGATCTTCCCGAAGAGCACTACCATCATTTGATGTCTTTTTCAAGAAAGATTGCCTTGGCGATGCGATCGGTTCTCCCTTGCAATCGAATAGCTCTATCGGTAATCGGTCTTGAAGTTCCTCACGCGCACGTTCACCTGATCCCGATTGAAACGATGGGAGACGCTAATTTTCAAAACAAAACTACGGTCAGTACGGAAGAGATGAAGACCCTTGCAGCACAGTTAGCCCAAGCCGTTGATCAACTCGCCTGATGCGCAGGATTTTCTTTAGTTAAAATTATCAGGAAAGTGGTGCCTTTGCCCACAGCGGTGGATTGAACGCTAATTTTTCCTGAATGAAAATCTTCCACAATTCTTTTGGCCAAAGACAATCCTAGCCCCCAACCCCGCGCTTTTGTGGTAAAACCGGGTTTAAAAATTTTGGAAGCGGTCTCTTTTTTCATTCCTGAGCCGGAATCTTGAATGTAGATCTCAACGTAATGAGCGTATTCATTCATTCGGATGCGTAAAAGGCCTTTGCCCTTCATCGCATCAATTCCATTTTTAATTAGGTTTTCCAATGTCCAACTGATCAGCTGGGGATTAAAGGGAAGCATAATTTGCTCCTCAGGAAGCTCAAGCTGAAACTCGATTTGTTCTGAACTTCTTTTTTGGAGATAACTCACGGTATTTTTAATGGTCTGTACCAGATCGTTGGCTTGTAATTCAGGGACAGAACCCACTTTTGAAAAGCGATCGGTTATCAAGTGAAGTCGTTCTATATCTTTTTCAATTTCATGAAGCGAAGCGGAAGCAGGATCTTTTTCCTTAAGCAGCGTTAGCCAGCCCATCATAGAGGTTAAAGGAGTGCCAATTTGGTGTGCGGTCTCTTTAGCCATTGCTGCCCACAGTCGGTTTTGTTCGGCAATTTTTGCCGTTTTAAAGACAAAATAAAGTACGGCGCCAAAAAGCAAAATAATCAACAGCAAGGCCAAGGGATAATACTGCAGTTTTTTCAGCGTAGCAGAATTACCGTAATAGAGTTTTTGATCAATCAGTAGGGATCCGGTGCTGTCTTGGTACTGAATGAGAATGGGCTGATTTTCTTGCTTGATTCTTTCTAGTATGCGATACAATTCGGTAGAGTCTTGTTTTTTGGGGTCCCAATCGATGTTTTTGATTTCGATAATTTTTTCTTGTCCGTTGACTTGAATCATGGGATTTTGACCGGAACGCTGTAAAATTTCAAAAGTGAGGTTGTTGAGCTCTTGATTCTGAATGTATTCCTCTTGAGCCATGGCCCAGAGTTCCATTTTAGTTCGTTCTTCCTTACTCAGGTTTCGGAATAGGATATTTGTATTCCAAAGAATTAAGACGACGATAGCAAAGGCAAAAATATATCCGCTGTTTTTCCATTTGCCGTAAAAGTATTGGGCGAATTTCATGAGTAGCCTTTCCCACGAAGATACTTCAATTTAAGAAAACCCAAGAAAGGCCGAGCTGCCCCTAAAACTTTTGTTATTTTTGTCTGAAATCAATATGCCTTATGGAACTAGTTGGGAAAATTAAATGGATCGATGAAACAAAAACGTACGGAACAAACGGGTTTCGCAAAAGAGAGGTTGTACTTACTACTGAAGAACAATATCCTCAGCACATTTTAGTGGAATTTATTCAAGACAAATGTGATTTGCTCAATGCATACCAAATCGGTCAGTCGGTCAAAATCGGGATCAATCTACGGGGGAGAGAATGGGTAAACCCACAAGGGGAAACCAAATATTTTAATTCCGTACAAGGATGGAGAATCGAGGAAGCCGGCACTGCGGCTCCTTCAGAAATGCCCCCAATGCCTCCAGCCTCTGCTTTTGAGCCTGCTGAAGGTGAGGCAAATGAAGTAGAAGACGATTTGCCTTTTTAAGAATTAGCTCGCCCTATTTCAAGATACCTAAAACAATCGACTACATGGTCGTTTACCATACCCGTTGCCTGCATGTGGGAGTAAATAACAGTGGGTCCTACAAATTTAAATCCTTCTTTTTTTAAGGCTTTACTTATTTTTTCGGCCAGGGGGGTAAACGGAGGGAGCTCCTCAAGGGTTTTAAACTTATTTTGAATGGATTTACCCTCCGTAAAATCCCAAATAAAGCGGTTAAAGCTTTCGTATTTCTCCTGTATATTTAGAAATGCTTGTGCATTGTGTATCGCGGCTTCTATCTTTAAACGGTTTCGTATGATCCCGCTGTCTTTAAGGAGGGCAGCTTGCTTTTTTTGATCATAGCGGGCAATTTTATGGTAATCAAAGGCATCAAATGCGGCGGAAAAATTCGTTCGTTTTCGCAATACGGTTATCCAACTTAGTCCGGCTTGAAAGCTTTCTAAGGTCAACAATTCAAAAAGTTTTTGATCCTCATGTACAGGAACTCCCCATTCCGTATCGTGGTAGTTTTCGTATAAGGGGTCACCCAAACACCAAGCACATTTCATTTTTGACATGAATTAAAGGTATAAAAAAAGCATCCAAAAGGATGCTTTTTCATATAGATCTAAGTGCTTACTATCCTAATGCAGCACGTTCAAAACCAGTAACTGTAGCATCTCCAGCAGACTTAACATAGGCTGCAACAGAAAGTTTACTGTCTTTAATAAAATCTTGATTTACCAGCGTATTGTCTTTGTAAAATCTTTGGATTTTTCCTTTGACAATATTGTCCAACATGGCTTCAGGTTTCCCTTCTTGGCGCAGTTGTTCTTTCGCAATTTCAATTTCTTTTTCTACTACACTAGCGTCAACTTGTTCTTCGTTAAGCGCAATAGGGTTCATAGCTGCAGCTTGCATGGCAACGTTTTTGGCTACTTCCTCTGCGTTGTCTATAGCAGCGGATAGTCCTACTAGGGTAGCAATTTTGTTTCCTGCGTGGATATAACTACCAACGAAAGGAGCTTTGAGTGTTTTGAAAGAACCAATTTCAATTTTTTCTCCAATGACACCGGTTTGCTCCGTCAGCTTTTCAGCTACCGTCATTCCTTGGTAAGAGGAAGCTAAAAAGGCCTCTTTGGAATCAAAGCCTAAGGCCAGGTCAACCAAATCGTTAGCAAGTTTAAGGTAAGAGTCGTTTTTAGCGACAAAATCGGTTTCACAGTTTACAGAAACAATGACCCCTGCAGTTTGATCTCCATTTACTTTTGCCAACACAGCTCCTTCAGAGGAGTCTCTATCGGCTCTGTTTGCCGCAACTTTTTGTCCCTTTTTTCTAAGGTTTTCCACTGCTTTGTCGAAGTCTCCTTCGGCTTCCACAAGTGCTTTTTTACAGTCCATCATCCCCGCGCCTGTAGCTTGACGGAGTTTATTTACTTCTGATGCAGTAATTTTCACAGTTCTTTATTTTTAAAATTTATGCTTCGTTTTCGTTTGATTCTTCAGCACTGGCTTCTGCCGCTGGTGCTTCTTTAGGCTCTTCAGCAGCTGCCTCCGCGATTACTGCCTCAGTTTCTTCTTGTTTTGCAGCAGCCTCCATGTATTGTGCATCGCTCTCTGAAGTAGCTTCTTTTTCTTTCTTTCTTTCACCAAGTCCTTCTGCTACTGCACCGGTTACTAAGCTTAAAATTTTATCGATTGATTTTGAAGCATCATCGTTAGAAGGAATCATAAAATCAACATCATTAGGGTCAGAGTTGGTATCAACCATGGCAAAAATTGGAATTTTTAGCTTTTGAGCTTCTTGGACAGATATCTTTTCATTTAAAGTATCTACTACAAATATAGCCCCAGGAAGTCTAGTCATATCTGAGATAGAACCAAGGTTCTTTTCAAGTTTAGCTCTCTGTCTATCTACTTGTAGTTTTTCTTTTTTTGAAAGTGTTTCAAATGTACCATCAGATTTCATTCTATCAATTGCATTCATCTTCTTGACAGCTTTTCTAATTGTAACAAAATTAGTTAGCATTCCACCTGGCCATCTTTCAGTAATGTATGGCATATTAACAGAACTTGCTTTTTCAGCTACAATATCCTTAGCTTGTTTTTTAGTTGCTACAAATAGAACTTTTCTACCAGATAATACAATTTTTTTTAGCGCATTAACAGCATCTTCAAGTTTTGCAGCTGTTTTATATAGGTTAATAATGT
>JALQVM010000051.1 GCA_023263685.1 Flavobacteriaceae bacterium
TAAGGGCTAAACCTCAACTTGGGAGTGACTTGAAAAGCATTAAAGGTTCCGACAATTTTAAATTTAAAAACCCCAAACCATAGGATTGGGGTTGAAGATAAGGTTAACGAGTGACTAGGAGGCGACGAGATCCCCAGTCTTGTTTTTTTGTGGAAGTGTAGAGCTTCCCATCAGAAAACGATCTACCTGGTGGGCGGCTTCTCTTCCCTCAGAAATAGCCCAGACAATTAAAGATTGTCCTCTTCGGCAATCTCCAGCAGTAAATACATGCTTTTTAAGAGTTTGGTACTCATTTTCTCCTTTGATGTTTCCTCTTTCGTCGAAAGTCAAGCCAAATTGTTCGGGCAGGTTTTTTTCAGGACCGGTAAATCCTAGGGCTAAAAGCGCTAGATCGCAAGGCCATTCTTTTTCAGAACCCTTTTTTTCTATCAATTGGGGACGTTCGCCTGGAATTTTTTTCCATTGAACTTCTACGGTTTTCAAGGCTTTTACATGACCTTTGGCATCTCCTATAAACTCTTTGGTCAATATGCTCCATTCGCGATGACTCCCCTCTTCATGGGAAGAAGATGTTTTGAGTTTAAAGGGCCAGTAAGGCCAAGGATGCTCTTCCGTTCGTGACTCAGCCGGTTTCGGCATGATTTCGAAATTAGTAACGCTGGAAGCTCCTTGTCTGTTGGAAGTTCCTATACAGTCAGAACCGGTATCTCCTCCTCCAATTACAATTACATTTTTATCTGTAGCGAGGTATTTTTCATCACGTTGATGCTGTCCGTCTACTGCTTTGTTGTTGTGTGGCAAAAAGTCCATCGCTTGTACTACCCCTTTGAGGTCTGCGCCCGGAATTGGCATTTCCCTTTTGAGGGTAGCTCCCGTTGCCAATACGATAGCATCAAAGTCTTTTTCCAATTGAGCTGCTTCTATATCTTTTCCAATTTCTACCTTACATTTAAATTCGATACCCTCAGCTTCTAAAATAGCTAAACGTCGGTCGATGACGTTTTTTTCCATTTTAAAATCTGGAATTCCGTAACGGAGCAGTCCTCCAATTTTGTTTTCCCTTTCAAAAACAGTAACAAGATGTCCAGCGCGATTTAATTGTTGGGCAGCGGCAAGACCTGCAGGTCCTGAACCAATAACGGCCACACGTTTACCTGTACGTTCTTTAGGGGGTTCGGGTATAATCCATCCTTCTGCGAACCCACGCTCTACGATATACTTCTCAATCAATTCAATGGATACGGGGGGATTTACAATTCCAAGTACACAAGCCTCCTCACAAGGTGCAGGACACAACCTGCCTGTAAATTCAGGGAAATTGTTGGTACTGTGAAGTATTGATAGGGCTCGTTGCCACTGGTTTTGATATACCGCATCATTGAAGTCAGGGATCAAGTTTCCTAACGGGCAACCGCTATGACAAAAAGGCACCCCACAATCCATACATCGTGCACCTTGCTCTTGTAGTTTTTCATCTTTTGGAGCAATGGTAAATTCATTGTAATTACTGATGCGCTTTTTAGGGTCAATGACCGGCTCCTTGAGTCGGTCGAATTCCATAAAACCTTTAATTTTTCCCATATCTATTCGGTTGTTTGTTCTGTTTGTGTGCTTGCCATCATTTCCAAGGCACGTTTGTAATCTGTTGGCATTACTTTGATAAACTTTTTAGTCGATTGGGGCCAATCGTTTAAAATTGCTGTTGCTTTAGGACTTTGGGTGTAGTCCACATGGTTTTGCAGTAGGCCATGCAAGCTCTCAAGATCGTCTTTTTGGAGGTCTTCTAATTCAACCATTTCCAGATTGAATTTTTTCTCATCAAAAGTGCCGTCTTCACTATAAAGATAGGCAATTCCTCCACTCATTCCAGCGGCAAAGTTTCTTCCAAATTCACCTAGAACAACAGCGATTCCTCCGGTCATGTACTCACATCCATGGTCTCCAATTCCTTCTACAACGGCTTTAGCACCTGAATTTCGAACACAAAAACGTTCACCAGCGATTCCATTGATATAGGCTTCACCATTGGTTGCTCCGTAAAGGGCAACATTCCCACTGATGATGTTTTCATGGGGTACAAAAGTTGCTTTCTCAGGTACTTGAGCCACGAGTGTTGCTCCAGAGAGTCCTTTACCAAAATAGTCGTTGGCTGTACCCACTACCTTCATAAAAAGTCCGTGGGTTGCAAAGCCTCCAAAGCTTTGTCCTGCGGCTCCAGTGAATTTTAAACTTAGGGTATTGTTAGGCAGTCCATCTGCTCCGTGAATTTTTGAAATTTCATTACTCAAAATAGCACCAACGGTACGGTTGGTATTTTTGATACGGTATTCCAGATGTTGCGCCTCTTTTCTATACAAGGCAGGATGCGCTTGTCTTAGAATATCAAAATCCAATACGTTTTCAAGTTGATGGTCTTGTTCTTGCGTATTGCGTTCATGCACATGAGAGGGAACCTCAGGTTTGTATAAAATTTTTGACAAATCAATGCCTTGTGTTTTGTAGTGCTGAATCGCTTTTTTCATGTTGAGTTTTTGCGATTGACCTACCATCTCATCAATGGTTCTGAAGCCAAGCTCAGCCATAATCTGGCGCAGCTCTTCCGCTACAAAATACATATAGTTAATTACGTGTTCAGGCTTGCCTTTAAAGTTTTTGCGCAATTCAGGATCTTGGGTAGCAATCCCCACAGGACAAGTATTGAGATGACAGGCGCGCATCATAATACATCCTGAGGCAATTAAGGGTGCGGTAGAAAATCCAAATTCTTCAGCACCAAGCAGACAGGCAATGGCCACATCACGTCCTGTTTTCATCTGACCGTCGCATTCCAGCACAATACGGCTTCTCAAATCGTTCATCACGAGGGTCTGCTGGGCTTCAGCAATTCCAAGTTCCCAGGGAAGTCCCGCGTGCTTTAGGGAGGTTAAAGGAGACGCTCCAGTACCCCCGTCAAAACCGGAGATCAAGATGACATCCGCTTTGGCTTTGGCAACTCCAGCAGCTATCGTACCTACCCCCACTTCAGAAACCAATTTAACATTGATTCGGGCTTCTCGATTGGCATTTTTTAAATCGTAGATCAGCTGCGATAAATCTTCAATAGAATAAATATCGTGATGGGGTGGTGGAGAAATCAAGCCTACATAAGGGGTCGAATTTCTAACCGAAGCAATGTAAGGATTCACCTTAGGCCCGGGTAGTTGTCCTCCCTCACCGGGTTTTGCTCCTTGTGCCATTTTAATTTGAATTTCTTTTGCAGAACTCAGGTAGTGACTAGAAACCCCAAAGCGACCAGAGGCAACTTGCTTGATGGCGGAGTTTTTCCAATTCCCATCTTGATCGGGTTGAAAACGACGGACGTCTTCTCCTCCCTCTCCAGAATTACTTTTACCCCCGATGCGGTTCATCGCGATGGCTAAATTTTCGTGTGCCTCTTGGCTGATAGATCCCAAAGACATCGCCCCTGTTTTAAATCGTTTGACGATTTCGGTCCAAGGTTCTACTTGATCAATCGGAATGGGATCAAAACTTGAAAACTCAAATAAGCCTCTGAGCGTCATTAATTTTTCATTTTGCTCGTTGATCATCTTTGCGAATGCTTCGTAGCTTTCAGGTTTATTTTGTCGTACCGCTTGTTGAAGTGAAGCAATGGTTTTTGGATTCACAGCATGGGCTTCACCGTCTCTTCTCCAGCGATAGTCTCCACCGATTTCTAAAGGAAGTCTCAAATTCGATTCGTGAACATAGGCTTTGGAGTGGCGATTGTTAATTTCTTTTTCGATTTCATAAAGACCAATACCCTCAATTCGAGTGGCCGTGTTGCAAAAGAAACGATCGATAAACTTTTCAGACAACCCTAATGCTTCAAAAATTTGAGAGCCTCTGTACGAATGCAAGGTTGAAATACCAATTTTGTTCATCACTTTAATGATTCCCTTGGCAATGGCCTTGTTGAAGTTTTCTATGGCCTCGTTGGTTTCGAGTTCAATATTCCCTTCACTTGCCTGATGGATGATAATTTCATTGACCAGATAGGGGTTAATAGCACTAGCACCATAGCCAAAAAGGAGTGCAAAGTGATGGGGTTCTCTGGGTTCAGCAGACTCTACAATGATTCCAAACTTCGAGCGTTTTTTTAATCGTTTGAAAGCATGGTGGGTATGAGAAGTCGCTAACAACATTGGGATAGGTGCAAGGGAGGGTGATACTCCTCGATCCGATAAAATTATGATATTGGCTCCTTGATCTAAGGCGGTATCTATGGCCTTAATCATGTCGTCTAAGGCATTTTCCAATCCGTTTAATCCTGAATTGACTTCATAGAGTGTAGTAATGGTCTTTGCTTTAAAATCTTGGTGCTCAATAAATTTAATTTTATCTAAATCCTCATTAGAAATTACGGGATTTTGAATGCTTAGTTTTTTGGCATGATCAGCCGAAATGTCAAATAGGTTGAACTCCTTTCCGATGCTCAAACTGGTATCGGTCACAATTTCTTCTCGTATACCGTCCAAGGGAGGGTTGGTTACTTGAGCAAAGAGTTGCTTAAAATAATTGTAAAGCAATTGAGGACGTTGCGAAAGTACAGCTAAAGGAGTGTCGGTTCCCATAGAACCAATAGCCTCCTTACCGTCAACGATCATTGGAGTAATAATGGTTTTTAAGTCTTCTTGCGTGTAACCGAAAATTCGCATACGGGTTTCAAAACCTTCCTCTTCCGTTGGACTTACATTTCCCGTGTAGGGAATGTCTTTAAGTGCAAGTAAGTTTTCATCCAGCCACTTCTGATAAGGACGATTGCTTGTCACCTCTTTTTTGATTTCCTCGTCTTCCACGATACGACCCTCGTCCATGTTTACTAAAAACATTTTTCCAGGTTCTAAACGTCCGTGACGTTCAATGTTTTCGGGTGCAATATCCAAAACACCCGTCTCTGATGACATGACTACATAACCGTCTTTGGTGACCGAATACCTTGAGGGGCGGAGTCCATTTCTGTCCAGTAGAGCCCCTATAAATTTTCCATCCGTAAAAGGAATTGACGCGGGCCCATCCCAAGGCTCCATAATACAGGAGTTGTATTTGTAAAATGCTTTTTTTCCTTCATCCATGGAGGCGTGCTTTTCCCATGCTTCAGGTACCAACATCATCATTACTTCCGGCAAGGATCTGCCTGTAGCCAATAACAGTTCTACGACCATATCCATGGAAGAAGAATCGGATTTGCCGGGTAAGATTACCGGTAGGATTTTCTTAATGTCTGGACCGAAAAAATCGCTTTCTAACAATTCTTCACGGGCTTGCATTCTACTTACATTTCCTCTGTAGGTATTGATTTCACCGTTGTGGCACATATAGCGAAACGGTTGTGCTAAATCCCAAGTGGGGAAAGTGTTCGTGGAAAAGCGTTGGTGTACGAGGGCCAGTCGGGTCACAACGGCCGGATCAGAAAGGTCCTTATAATACCCTTTAATGTCCTCGGGAATCAATAAGCCTTTGTAGATCAGCGTATGGGTAGAAAGACTGGGCAAATAAAAATAAGAAGCTTCAGATAGCTTCGAATCGGAAATCGTATGCTCGGCAATTTTGCGTGCGCAAAATAATTTGATGTTAAATTCGTGATCTGAAAGCTCAGTAGCTCCCCGTCCGATAAACACTTGCATGATGTAAGGCTCGGTTTGTGAAGCGATACTTCCTACAACCTCTGGATTGACAGGGACCTTGCGCCAGCCGAGTATCGTCAATCCTTGTTTTTGTATTTCTGATTCAAATACCCCGATGCAATAAGTTCTTTGGTTTTCTTTTTTAGGTAAAAAAACCATGCCCACAGCATATTCATGTACTGCAGGAAGTGCAAAATCACATTGGGTGACTAGAAAATCATGGGGAATTTCGATTAAAATCCCGGCACCATCACCCGTTTTTCCATCGGCACTAACCGCACCTCTGTGTTCCAATTTATCAAGAATATCAAGCGCTTTGTGAATGATATCATTGGTCTTTTTTCCCTGTAGGCTACAGATAAATCCTGCTCCACAGTTATCGTGTTCATAGTCGGGGTTGTATAGTCCTTGCTTTGCTGGCAACATAAAAGGTGTATTTAAAAAGGGTAACAAAAATAAGCATCCATTTGCTTCAAAAAGACAAAATAGAGCTTAAAAAGCGGGAACTTATCGATTTCATAATTTAAAGTGTAATTCTCTTTTGAATTCGTATAATTTAAATTAAAAATTGCTAAAAAATTAATTTTTACGTCCTTTGTGATGCAATCTAAAAAATACGATTTTGAAATCAAAATACAGGCTAATTGGGTCTATGTCAGGTACTTCTTTGGATGGCTTGGATTTGGTTTGTGTAGATTTTGAGAAAACTGATGAGTGGAATTTCAAAATTTTAAAAGCCCAAACCTACCCCTACGCAGCAGAGTGGAACATGCGGTTGTCCCAATTACACCTTCAATCTTCTCAACACATTCGTCAAGTAGAAGAGGACTATGTGGATTTGTTGGCCACGTATATGCTCGATTTTATTGAAGGTCTAGAGGGGATTGATTTTGTATGTTCTCACGGACATACGGTTTTACATCAGCCCAGTCAGGGTGTAACGCTGCAGATTGGAAATACCCAAAGGCTATCCCAACGCATTAAACTTCCTTTGGTCTGTGATTTTAGAATCCAAGACGTTGCCCTAGGAGGTCAAGGCGCTCCATTGGTGCCTATTGGGGATATGCATTTGTTTAAGGCCTATTCCAATTGTTTGAATCTGGGAGGATTTGCTAATGTTTCCCTTCCGCAAAAAACCCAAGTAATTGCTTACGATATTTGTGCTGTAAATACGGTCTTAAATACGCTGGCTAAGGAAAAGAATTTGGACTACGATCCCGAGGGGAAATTAGCGAAGTCAGGCAGGCTGATTCCTTCCCTTTATAACGACTTGGAGGCACTTGAATTTTACCAAAAAAAAGCGCCAAAATCCTTAGGGATCGAATGGGTGACTCAAGAGATTTTCCCCATACTAAACCAATTTAGTACTTATGCAGTGGAAGACAGAATACATACCTACACCCAGCACATTGCCCAACAAATCGGCTCTGTATTTTTAGATTCAGATACCGTATTAATAACCGGAGGTGGGGCAAAAAACAAATACCTCGTATCTCAATTCCAGCAGTATAGTAATGCTCAATTTAGCATACCGGATCCTTTGGTTGTTGACTTTAAAGAGGCTTTAGTGTTTGCGTTTTTAGGCTTGCTCCGATTTGAAAATCAGGTGAATTGTCTGGCATCTGTCACAGGTGCTTCTACCGATCACAGCAGCGGAAATATTTTTTATCCGTAGAGAGGAAGAAACGCTTTAGTTTTTTATACATTAGCATTCAAACGAAATTGAATACATGGAAACTATCATTATCTCGCTCTTTGTTTTGGGATATTTAGCGATTACGCTTGAACACAATTTAAAAGTTGACAAATTAATTCCTGCCCTGGCCATGATGGCACTCATGTGGGCCATTATTTCCCTAGCTCACCTGCCGGTTTTTGACGTCAATACCGAACTGAAAGAACTTGAACCTACCCATATTGATGAGATTTTATTGCATCATTTAGGCAAGACGGCTGAAATCATCATTTTCCTATTGGGGGCAATGACCATCGTAGAAATTATTGACTACTTCAATGGATTTTATACCATTAAAAACTTTATTAAAACACGGAGTAAAAAAGGCTTACTATGGATTTTTGGAATTTTAGCTTTTATACTTTCAGCCATAATTGACAACCTTACGGCTACTATTGTTTTGATTACCATTTTGCAAAAAGTCATCCACGACAGAGACACACGCTTGTGGTTTGCAGGCTTGATCATCATATGTGCCAATGCTGGGGGAGCTTGGTCACCCATAGGGGATGTGACCACTACCATGCTCTGGATCGGAAATAAAGTAACGACGGGTAAATTGATAAGCTACGTATTTGTACCTGCTGTTTTATGCTTTGCCTTACCCGTATTAATTGCCTCTCTATTACCCGCATTCCAAGGAAATATTCCCGAGGTGAAAGAAGATACTTCAGTAGCTACCCACAAACACGGAGGTACCATGCTTTATCTTGGTCTTTCGGCCATCGTATTCGTACCTATTTTCAAGACACTAACCCATCTCCCTCCTTATGTAGGGATGATGCTTTCTTTAGCTGTTGTCGCAACATTTGCTGAAATTTTTAGTAAGGCTAAAATCAACATTACTTCCATAGACGAAGAAAGTGACGCGCACCAAACTGCGAGTCCTGTTCACAAATCACTATCCAAGATTGAATTGCCGAGTATCCTTTTCTTTTTAGGAATATTATTAGCCGTAGCCGCGCTTGAATCCTTAGGGATGCTTTTTAATTTTGCGGAAGGACTCAATGAAGCCATTCCAAATACGGATGTGGTGGTCGGTTTATTGGGAATCGGTTCTGCAGTAATTGATAATGTGCCCTTGGTAGCAGCCAGTATGGGGATGTTCTCTATGGGAACCGATGATCCGGTTTGGCATCTCATTGCCTATGCAGCGGGAACCGGGGGAAGTATGCTCATTATTGGTTCTGCCGCAGGAGTGGTAGCCATGGGTATGGAGAAAATTGATTTCTTTTGGTACCTTAAAAAAATAGCTTGGTTGGCTTTTGCAGGCTTTATTGGGGGCTTTATTGCTTTCGTCCTAATTCGAGATTTTGTATTTTAGGAGATAGGACAGAGAATTTTTTATCAAAATTTTCGTTGAAACTTTATAACTATAACCTATGATACTCGCTACGATTCAAGATGGTGCTCCACTACAAACTGAAAAAACACTTTCACTGCTTGAACTGATAAAGAATGGGGGGCTAGGTGGGCAACTCATTATCGGGCTGTTGTTCATCTTGCTTTTAATGGTGACCTATATCTACTTCGAACGCTTGTTTGCCATTCGTTCCGCGGTAAAGGTAACGCCCAATTTCATGCCTCAAATTCGCTCTTTTGTGATGAATGGGAAGTTGGACGGCGCACAGCAACTTTGTGTGCAAGAAAATGTTCCCGTAGCCCGTCTGATAGCAAAAGGGCTCTCTCGGATTGGAAGGCCCTTGGATGACATCAATACAGCTATTGAAAATGCCGGGCGTTTGGAAGTATATCAGTTGGAGAAGAACATCAGTATTTTGGCCACAATTTCTGGAGCTGCACCCATGTTAGGCTTTTTAGGAACTGTGATCGGTATGATACTTTCCATTTTTGAGATTTCAAATGCGGGAGGGAATATTGACATGCAACTTCTTGCAGACGGACTTTACACTGCCATGACCACTACCGTTGCTGGACTTATCGTGGGAATTGTTGGATACATTTGCTACAATCATCTTGTGGTTAAAATCAACAAAGCAGTTTATCAGATGGAGGCCTCTAGTTTAGAATTTTTAGACCTACTAAATGAGCCTGCGTAACCAATGAAATTAAGAGGGAGAAATCAGATCAAACCGGAATTTAACATGTCGTCCATGACGGATGTTGTTTTTTTACTGTTGATCTTTTTTATGATTGCCTCCACTTTAGCAAAACAGTTGAATACCATAGAGGTTAAATTGCCTCAGGGAGAAGGAAAAACGGAAAACCGAAACACGGTAGCCGTAACCATTACCGATAGCGGGCGGTTTTACCTCAACGAAAATAGGGTCACTAAAAATCAATTAGAAACCCGCCTCATTAAAGCCTTAGAAGGGGGACAAGCTCCTTCTTTAGTGTTGAGGGCGGAAGAAAAAGTAGCCATTCAGGAAGTAGTATTTGTAATGAATGTTGCCAATAAGAATGGAATCAAGGTTGTCTTAGCTGTGGATACTCCTTAACGAAAACGGATAAAGATGTTGGACACCCCTCACAAAAAGAAATCAGCCGGACTTACCACCCTAGTGGCGTTGCTGATACTCCTCCTCTTTTTTATGTTGGGTCTTACCTATTACGACCCTCCCATTAGCTACGGGATGGAAGTGAATTTTGGAACCCTTGCCCAGGGCAGTGGGCCGGTGCAACCTACCCAAACGACACAAAACCAAGAGCAGCCCGAAGAACTCCCCCTTGAGGCAGAAGAAAAAGTTGTAGCCAATCCTCCAGAGCAACGTCCACAAGAATCCAGTCAGGAGGTTTTGACTGAAAAAGAGTCGACCGTTGCGATACCGGAAAAAGTAGAAGAAAAGCAGATTGAACCCACTGAGCAGGAAGTAGCACCCGAAGTACAGCCCGAACCGGAAAAAAAGGTTCAAAAGATTTCTGAGGCCACTAAAAATGTGGTTTCAAATCTAGTAAATAACAAAGCGGAGGAAGGAGAAACAGCCCAAGGCGAGGGGGATGATTTGGTCCAGGGAGACAAGGGTCAATTGGAAGGAAATCCCTATGCAAGCAGTTACTACAATAGCGCTGGATTGGGAGGTATAGGCAAAGGCTACGGCCTGAATGGAAGGAATTTGCAATCCAACGGTAAAGTAGTTCAGGAATGCAATCAAGAAGGAACGGTTGTGGTTCGGATCACGGTAAACAACAGGGGCGAAGTAGTCGATGCAGTGCCAGGGGTAAAAGGGAGTACCAACACCCATCCTTGTTTGCTTGAGCCGGCTAAAAAAACAGCTTTATTGCACAAATGGTTTCCAGACAGCAAGGCCCCAGCAGAACAAATTGGATTTGTGGTCATTCAATTTAAATTAGGAGAATAAGCATTGAAGACGTATCAAGAAACGCTGAATTGGATGTTTTCTAAACTTCCCATGTATCAAAACGTGGGTAAAAGTGCCTACCGACCCGGGTTGGAGCGAATGTTGGAAATGGATGCTTATTTAAAAACTCCGCATCGCGCTTTTAAATCCATACATGTTGGGGGAACCAATGGCAAAGGGTCTACTTCCCATTTCCTCGCTTCTGTCTTACAAACTGCTGGCTATAGGGTGGGGCTTTATACCTCTCCTCATTTGTTGGATTTTAGAGAAAGAATCAAGGTAAACGGTACGCCTATTTCGGAACAGCAAGTACTTCAATTTATTGAAGCACATGGGGCTTATTTTGAAGCTCAACAGCTTTCTTTTTTTGAAATGACAGTAGGGATGGCTTTTACTCACTTTAAAACCAGTCAAGTGGACTATGCCATTATTGAAGTAGGACTGGGAGGACGGCTCGATGCTACCAACATTATCACGCCCGTACTTTCCGTAATTACCAATATCGGACTGGACCATATGGAATTTTTGGGCACGAGCCGAGCTCAAATAGCTGGGGAAAAAGCAGGCATTATTAAAAATGGAATCCCCGTGGTGGTGGGTGAAAAAGACCTGGAGACTCAAAAAGTATTCGAGCAAGTTGCCTTAGAGCGTTCGGCAAAACTGAGCTTTGCAAGTGCACTAGACGAAGAGGTAGATACGGATCTTACGGGCTTGTACCAAGCTCAAAATATAGGAACAGTCTTAACCGCATTAGGCTGTTTGGGGGATGCTCAATTGAATCAAACTACTATCCGAAAAGGGTTGAAAAATGTGATATCCAATACCGGATTAGCCGGTCGGTGGCAAAGCGTTGCTACTGCTCCTCAAATTATTCTCGATGTAGGACACAACAAAGAAGGACTCTCTTTTCTGGCCGCCCAACTTCAAACCTTAGAATACGATCAACTGCATTTGGTAATGGGTTTTGTCAAAGGTAAAAAGGTGGTTGATTTACTTTCACTTTTTCCTTCTGAGGCATACTTCTACCTCTCTAGTCCCAAACTCGACCGAGCTATTCCCGTAGCAGAATTACAAGCGGAACCCTTTGAACCCTCGAAGAAAATTGATTTTTTCCCAACGGTAGTTCATGCCTTTACTTCAGCCCGTACTGCTGCAAAACCAAACGATTTGATCTTGGTTTGTGGAAGTACTTTTGTGGTTGCAGAGGTCTTGGCTCATTTAAAAAATCAAAAAACTTAAAATTTAGAAAGGAATAGTGGCGAATGTGTGTAGATATTTTATATTTGCCATCTCATTGAGATAATCATGGGGCGCTTAGCTCAGTTGGTTCAGAGCACCTCGTTTACACCGAGGGGGTCGGGGGTTCGAA